>JAPDPR010000026.1:0-41011 GCA_034506335.1 candidate division KSB1 bacterium | reverse complement strand
CGTAATGACCCGGGCGGGTTCGGCGAAGGTGGCTGGCCATGTCCCGTGAGTAGGTTGAGCGACGAAGGATTACTTTTTACTTGACTTTTTCCCAAAATGGGTTATATTCGCTGAGGAGACCGAGCGTAGAGGGTGTTCGCGTTGGAGCTGGCGATGTTGTCGCGTCGCCTGACCAAGGGAAAAGGATCCCTTGACTCAGGAGGAGGAATCATGGCTACGGCGGAGGGAAGTTGCGTCATGAAACTGACCGACGTGCTTGTGATGCTCCTTGTGGTGTCTGTGGCCTCCATTTCTCTCGCTGGAACCACCGGCAAGATCGTGGGGACGGTCACGGACAAGGAAACGAAGGCACCGCTCCCAGGGGTGAACGTGATCATTGAGGGGACTGCCATGGGGGCGGCCACCAACCTGCAAGGTTACTACGTGATCCTCAACGTGCCGCCTGGCATCTACACTGTGCGGGCGTCCATGATTGGGTATGCGCGGGTGTCCGCCACGCAGGTACGCGTGAGCATTGACCAGACCACCACCGTGGACTTTGCGCTGGAACCCCAGACGCTGATGGGCCAGGAGGTGACGGTGGTGGCGGAGCGGCCGGTGGTGCAGAAGGACGTCTCTGCCAGCGTGGCGACCCTGAACTTTAAGGAAATCGAAGCCCTGCCCATGGTGCGCGTCGCGGAGGTGGTGGGCCTCGAGGCGGGTGTGATAGGGCTGACCATCCGTGGTGGCGGGAGCGAGCAGACCAATTTCGTGGTCAACGGCTTTTCCCTCCGCGATGAGCGAACCTTTCAACCTTACACCGGCATCAGTTATACTTCCGTTGACGAGATCAAAATCCAGACCGGCGGCTTCAGCGCCGAGTTCGGCAACATCCGTTCCGGGCTCATCAACGTGGTCACCAAGGAGGGACGGCGCGACAAGTACACTTTGGGCTTCATCGGGCGCTATCGCCCCCCGGCGCCCAAGCATTTTGGGCATGCACCTTACTCCCGCGACTCCTACTGGATCCGACCTTACGTGGACGACGCCGTGTGCTGGACCGGCACCAAGAATGGGGCCTGGGACGAGTACATGCAGAAGCAGTTCGTGGAGTTCGAGGGGTGGAATGCGGTCTCGGCCAAGACCTTGGCGAACGATGACCCCAATGACGACTTGAGCCCCGCCGCAGCGCAGCAGGTCTTCTTGTGGGAACACCGGCGCATACTGGAAGTTAGGCAGCACGACTATGATGTAGACATGAGCTTTGGCGGGCCGGTGCCGGTGGTGAGTGAGTACCTCGGCGGCCTCCGCTTTTTCGCCTCTTACCGGCGCACGAGGGAGATGTACGTCGTGCCGCTGTCGACCGACTTTTATCGCGACTACCACGGCCAGCTCAAGCTCACTTCCGACTTGCGCCCCGGGCTCAAGCTTATGGTGGAAGGGATGCTGGGCGAAGAGTTTGGCACTAACGACAACAACTCGGGGCTGGCGGGCATCTTCCGTAGTCCGGAGGGGATCGCTGACGCCCTGAGCAACGGGCCAAAGTACATCGACGGCCGCATGTTCGGGGATGCGTACTGGTGTCCGTCCACGTATCGGCGCAACAGCATCGGCGCCAAGTTGACCCATGTGCTGAGTCCGGCCACCTTCTATGAGGTAACGTTGCAGCGCTACCACACCAGTTACGACACCAATCCAGGGCGGGCGCGTGATACTTCGCGTGTTTACCTGTTCGGCAACAATTACTGGGTGGACGAGGCTCCCTTTGGCTATCAACCCGCACCCAGCACGGGCATCGTGGGCCTACGCATGGGTGTGGGCATGAGCAACTCGCGGGACAGCAGCAAGGTCACCGTCTGGTCTCTGCGCGCAGATTTCACCAGCCAGGTCAACCGCAGCAACAACATCAAGACGGGTGTGGAGCTTGTGTACACGGACAACAACGTGAACTATGCCTCGGTGGACAAGTTCCTGCCTAGCGGCCGCTCCAAATCCAAATGGCACACCTACCCTGTGCGCGGAGCAGTATACGTCCAGGACAACCTGGAGTTTGAAGGTATGATCGCCAACGTGGGCCTACGCCTCGATTACTCGCACGCCGGCGGCGAGTGGTATGTCTACGATCCCTTCACGCGCGCCTTCTCTGCGGAGCGCTCTCTGGGCATCGATACATTACTGGCCAAAGAACCCACCAAACGCATTTTCGAGCTCAGTCCCCGGCTTGGCGTGGCCTTTCCCATCACGGTCAACAGCAAGCTCTACTTCAACTATGGCCACTTCCGACAGCTGCCGTTGCCCGAGAACCTCTTCTTGTTGCGGAGGTACACCGACAACAATGCCGTGACCAGGGTGGCGGACCCCAACAATCCGCTGCCCAGAACGGTGGCATACGAGTTGGGGTACGAGCATAATCTTTTTAACCAATTCTTGCTGCGCCTGGCAGGCTACTACAAGGACGCCTCCCTCCAGTCACGGCTGGTGACGTACGTCAGTCGCGATAACAAGGTCAACTATAGCGTGACCAAGCCCTACAACTACCAGGACACGCGCGGCTTTGAGTTGACGTTGCGAAAGAACCGAGGACCGTGGGTGCAGGGCTTCGTCAACTACACCTACGAGGTCACCACCGCCGGCAATTTCGGCTTCGGCACGTACTACGAGAACCCTGCCGAGCAGCGGCGCTACGAGCGCGAGACCCGTTCGCACTACCAAGAGAAACCGGTACCGCGGCCTTATTCGCGTGCCAATGTTGACTTTTTCACACCTCCGGAGTTCGGCCCCAAGGTGCTAGGTCTGTCTGTGCTTGGCGACTGGCGCCTGAATGTGCTGGCCGTGTGGCGTTCAGGCTACCACTTCACTTGGACCGGTGGTGGCACTATACCCGGCATCCAGTATAACGTGCAGTGGCGCGATTACTACAACGTGGACCTCCGCCTGACCAAGAACTTCCGTCTTGGCTTTGCCAACCTTGAGCTCTTTGTGGATGTGTACAACGTGTTCAACATCAAGTACATGACGAACTATGGCTTTGTGGACGGGAAGGACTATGAGGCGTACATGAAGTCGCTCCACCTGCCGGCGGGAATTGGGAACCGCCTTGCCTACGGGAATATTCCAGGCAACGACCGGCCGGGTGACTTCCGCAAGGACGGCGTCAAATTCCAGCCCATGGAGTTTGTGGCGGACATGAAGGACGTGAGCAGGCTAAATCCGAAGGTTATTTACTACGACAAGAGCAGGGACAACTTCTTCGAGTGCATCGGCGGCCAGTGGGTGATGGTTCCTGAGCCCAAGATCCGCAAACTGTTGGACGAAAAGGCCCACATCGACATGCCGAACCAACAGTACTTCACATTCCTGCATCCGCGCGACGTGTACTGGGGGATTCGGCTGTGGGTGAATTATTGACGGTTTTCTCGGTCTGAACTCTACATTGAGGGCAAAGCGATGAGAGCCTGGAGCAAGAGAACATTCTGGGCGGCGGCGCTGTGTGGCCTTGTGTTGCCGGCAGTCCTTTTTGCCCAATACGACATCCGCTGGATGGCTGTTGGTTCGCTGCACAACTGGTACTCCAGCATCGGCTCGGAAATTGAGCATGGGTTCATGAAAGTGCAGCAGTACGGCATGCAGTGGCCGGCCATCTACCAGTACCAGGACATGCAGGCGGCCAAGGCGCTGTGGATTGGGTGCAAGAACTTTACCGACCAGAACGGCATGTTCTTCCCCTACAAGGTAGTGCATGTGGGCCCACGAGTCTCAGGGGGTGGAGAGTTTTTCCCGATCAAAATGGAGATGGTGAGCCGCTTTGAGCCGCCCGTGGTCTTTGTCGATGGCGCGCT
Source organism: candidate division KSB1 bacterium (assembly GCA_034506335.1). Lineage (NCBI taxonomy): Bacteria > Pseudomonadati > Candidatus Zhuqueibacterota bacterium. The sequence goes on along the minus strand of JAPDPR010000026.1, from coordinate 37,193 downwards.
CTCCTACGAGAAGCCCGTCGACAACAATCGCGTCGACCCCAGCATGAAAGCTGACCGGATGATCATCAACGTCACCAACTGCCAGCTTGGCATTACCATGACGCGGAAGATCTTCCAGTTTTCCAACCCGTACCACGACAACTACATCGTTTGTGACTATACCTTCACCAACACCGGCAATGTTGATGATGATCCGGAAATCGAACTGCCGAACCAGACACTGGAGGATGTTTACTTCTTCTTCCAGTTCAGGTGGGCGGTGTGTCGTGAGACCCGCTACCTCATCGGCAACGCCACTGGGTGGGGCATCAATCTGATGCTGGACGCCCGCGGGGATGGCGTCAAGGTTGACCCGCCGAACGAGAACTTTCGTTGTCAATTCGGGTGGCATGGGAAGTACCCGCCGTTTACATTGTACGACAACATCGGGGCGCCGATATGGAGCCCGCAGGGCTCGGCTGGGTACATTGGTGCAGCAGACACTGTAGGGAGACTGGGTGCGGCGCAATTCATCGGCGTGGTGACGCTGCATGCGGACCATTCGCCCACCGATCCAAGTGATGACCCCATGCAGCCTTCCACGACCACCTACGAGTCCTCCGACGCCCCCAATACCTCGCAGAACGACGCGTTCAACATTGCGCGCATGGAGTCGGAGTACGGGTGGATGTCCAAAGGGCATATGTCGCCGCGCCACTGCGACAAGGTGGAACCCAGTGGCGATTTTGCCTCTCCGACTGGCGACCCCGCATTGGGTACCCCGGGCGGATTTTCGGCCTGCAACGGCTACGGGCCATACACGCTGCGTCCGGGCGAAAGCATCCACATCGTCTGGGCGGAAGCCGCGGCAGGGCTGAGTAGGGAGATGTGCATCGAAATCGGCAAGCAGTACAAGAAGGGGATCATCGACGCGCGGACCAAGAACCAGTGGGTGCTCACCGGGCGAGACTCGTTGTTCCAGACCTTCCGGCGGGCCATAGCAAACCATAACTCGGGCTATACGCTTGCCGAGCCGCAATTCCCGCCCAGTGAGGTATACATCAACGGCGGTGGTGACCGCATCAATATTGAGTGGAAAGTCTACGACGAAGGCCCTCGGCCTCAGGGGTTTGAAATCTACCGCGCCAAAGGACGCTACGACAGCACCTACACGCTCATCTACCGTGCCGGACCGGATGAGCGGTCCTTTAAGGACACGCAACTGGAGCGCGGGCCCTCGTATTACTACTACGTGGTTGCGGTGGGGCCGGAGATGCCAGGGGACCCGGCTCTGAACATCCCAGCGCACACGCTGAAGAGCAACCGCTACTACACCCAGGCCTACGACCCGACCAATCTCAAGCGTCCCGCTGGCGAAAAGCTGAGTGACATTCGCATCGTGCCGAATCCGTATAACATCTCTGCGGATCCGAACAACTTGCTCTTTCCTGGCGAGGGCGATAAGATTGCCTTTTTCAACATTCCTGGGGAGTGCACCATTCGCATCTTTACCGAGAGCGGCGAGCTCATCAAGACCATCGAGCACACTGACGGCACGGGGGATGCGTACTGGAACTGCACCACCTCCTCAAACCAGGTCATTGTGAGCGGTGTCTATCTGGTGGTGGTCACCGACCACAAGACTGGCAAGAGTGCGGTGGAGAAGCTGGTGGTCATCCGGTGAACGGGTGCAAGAGAAGGGTGTCGCCATGAAACGATCGATAATTGCTCTCATTTTGCTGGCATGGTGGTGCGCAAGCGCCGTCGGCCAGACCCAGAAACTGCAAAAGTTAGCGCAAACCGGCATGAAGTTCCTCAGCGTGACAACTGATGCCCGCACCAGTGCCATGGGCGAGGCAGCGACCGCATTGGAGGGCTCCGCCGCTTCCATGTTTTTCAACCCATCAGGTCTGGCCAGTCTTGCGACAACGACCGACCTCAGCTTTGGACAGGTGAACTGGATCGCGGACATCAAGTACTTTTACGGCAGCGCCGCGTTTGGCCCGGCGCGGGGTAAGTACGGTGTCGTGGGTCTTTCGGTCCTGTCCGTCGATTATGGCGATTTCAAGGGGACCATCCGCGACGTGAGCGAGAAGGGCTACAAAGACACCGGCACCTTCAGCCCGAGCGCTATGGCGGTGGGCATCGGCTACGCGCGGGCGCTGTCGATGAAGTTCTCCGTCGGGGGGGTGGTCAAGTATGTGACGCAAAACCTGGGGAGTAGCATCATCGGCTTCGACGCGCAGGGAGGCTATCGGCAAAGGGATTATGAGGAGGGCGTGCTGGCATATGACTTTGGCATCCTTTACCGCACCGGCTTCCGCAGCCTGAACTTTGGCATGAGCGTGCGCAACTTCGCCCAGGAGGTGCGCTACGAGGTTGAGGGATTCCAGCTGCCACTCACTTTCAAGATTGGGCTGGCAATGGACCTGCTGGATCTCTTCCCCAGCCTTCGCCTGGGTGAGGACGCGCTTTTGGTCTCTGTGGACGCCTCACACCCGCGTGACTATCCGGAGCAAGTGGGTTTTGGTGCCGAATACGTGCTCATGAACACCCTGGCCCTGCGCGCCGGCTACGCGTTCCCCAATGATGAACATGGCTTCAGCGCCGGTTTTGGTCTCCAGCAACGCCTATCCGGCATCCGCTTTGGCCTGGATTATGCGTACACCCCCTTTGGGCTGTTCAATGAGGTGCATCGGTTTTCGGTGCGGCTAGCGCTGTAGATGCTTTCCGCGTGCAGGACCATGGCTCCCGGTCGGTCGGCCGGGAGCTTTTGTTTTTGGGGACTGGCATCCTGGAGGCACTGCGACCGGCTCTGGCCACAAGCTGTCACAAGGCGGGACCCCTCTCCAACAGGCCGTCGCAGATGGGATGTTGAGGCCACGTCCTAGTTCGGGGGTCCCAATTACGCGCCATGGCGCGGGTAGATCTCCGGACGCGTGGGGCAGGTGCAGACGTGGTGGTCGCCAAGGTACACGTGATAGGAACAACTGCAGCTGCCATGCGGCTTGACATTGAGTATACTCCGATTGATATCCTGCTCCACGGCACAGCCTTCCCACGCTACGGACCTTATGTAGGCAAAACCAAACATGTAGTGCTTGGTGCGTTCTTGTGTCTCATGATCAATTTCGTGTTGCACGGTGCGCGTCCTCCCCGTTGCGGCCACCCATTGCACATGGGCCCTCATGCCGTCGGACCTGTTCGCCTAAGACGTTGACAAACACGGGTGAAAAACGCGATATCTTTTTGTGGTAGCCGTGAACTGCACCGCGCTTACCCGCGCAACTATTGGGCACCCATTGACAAAAAAGGGTAGGTGAGGGTTCTAGGGGTACGCTCGTGGGACAGCAGCAGGCTCTTTGATCCCGGCATAGCCCGGCATCAGATGAATTGATTCCGCGTTTTGCGCACTCAGGCGGGAGTTACCTGGTCAGCCGCGCAGCATGTCCAGCGCCTGGTACCGCTCGCAGTCATCGCAAAGCGCCGGCCAAGATTGTGGTTTTTCCCAAGAACGTTCCAGCCACTGCCCCGGTCATCAGGCAGGCCAGCGTGGCAGCCCATAGGGCGCGAAACCCTAAGGACGACAGTTCTGCAGTACGGCGTGGCGCAAGGGCGGCAATGCCCCCAACGAAGATCGCCAGCGAAGCAATGTGCGCGAAGCCGCAAAGGGCATAGGCGGCGATCACCGCCGAGCGTGGCTCCTGCAGGGAACCCACGGCCAGCATCGCCGCCAGGTCCTGGTAGGACTGCACCTCGGTGGCCACCGTTCGTTCCCCGATGAGCCGAGCCACCGCCCAGGCGTCGGACGGAGGGACGCCTATGACCAGCGTCAAGGGATAGAAAACCAAGCTCAAGATTGCCCGGAGCGAAAGGTCAAGGCGCAGGCCGACAAGCCTTGTCAGCCAATGTCCCAGCGCACCCAAAAGGAGGTCCACCAGCGCTACAAGGCCGAGGAACGCCAGCAGCAGCGCGGCAATCCCCACCACCAAACGCACGCCACTGTTGGCCCCATTGATAATAGCCTCGATCAAGTTGTGCTCGCGTTCGTAGGATGGGCGGATTGCCATACCCAGAGTGAGCGGTTGCCCGGTTTCGGGGACCATCAGTTTCGCCATCACGACAGCGGCTGGCGCCGAGATGATGGAGGCCGAAACTAGGTGCCCGGCAATAGTGGGGAATTGACCCTGCAACACAAACACGTACAGTGCCATTACACTGGAGGCGATGGTAGCCATGCCCGCAGTGAGGATGGTACAGAGCTCGGAGCGCGTCATGTTCTCGAGGTGGGGGCGAATGGTGAGCGCCGACTCGATGCCGACGAAGATATTGCTCGCCGCGCACAATGACTCCGCCCCGCTGAGGCGCATCAGGCGGGTAAAGACGGAGGCGAAAGCGCGCACCAGCCATGGCATAATTCCCAGGTAATACAGGGCCCCCATCAGCGCGGCGAAAAAGACGATCGTAGGGAGCGCCTGGAAGGCGAGGAAAAAGCCCAAAGACGTCTCACCGGAGGCGTCCGCGGTGCCTGGAGGCAGCGCCAGGCGTCCAAACAGGAACTTGGTGCCGGCAGTGGCGCAATCCAGCACCTTGACCACAAGGTCATTGACCAAGAGAAAGAGCTTTGTCCCTACCGGCACGCGAAAGATGAAGAGGGCGAACAACAGCTGCAGCGCCGTCCCCCAGATGACCACCCGCCAATTGACGCGACGCCGCTCCGTGGAGCAGAGCCAAGCCAATCCCATGAGCACGAAAATGCCGCCAAAGCTTATGAGATTGTAGACCGTCATTGCACTTCTCCTGTCACATCGTCCCCGGACTTTGACCATACTGGGCAGAAAACGTGCCCAAGAACGCTTGCAGCACCGAGGCCAGTATCATGCGTGGCGAGAGTACGGGCACGCCGCACAGTCGGGCCAACTGGGTGCACACCTGTCGCCGGTAGCCGAGGCAGTCCAGAATGACCAGCCCGACCTCGCGGTTCCCGAGGCAAACTGCTAGCTCAGCCAGCCGCGAGGCATCTTCTTCGTAAGGCGCAAGCACTGCCGATAAGACCTGCTTTTCAGGCATGTGCCAGCGCCCGGGCACGGTGGCCAGCTGCGACGCGTGTGGCACCACAACGGCTAAGTTCCCTTGGGTAAGCACGGCTTCGGCTACGGCGCGGAGGAGCTGGTAAGGGCGGAACAGCAGGAGCGTGCTCGTTAGGGAAGGGAAACTGGCCGTGCAAAGGAGCACGACGGCCTTTACGTCGAAGCTCTCCATGCGGCGCAGGCAGGCAGCCACCAGGGGTTCGACGCGTTCTGCGCTCACCGCAATGCCGGTCCCGTCGCGGAGCCGCGTGACCAGGCCCACTTCGTTCGCCTGCGGAGCAAGCGCCTGGATCTGGCGTGGGGAAAGGCCATCGAGTGCTCCGGCCTCGACGAATTCTACTCCCTTCAGCCCGGAGCGGAGAAGCTCCTCCAGGATATCGGGACGGGGGGATTGCCCGATGGTGACTGCACCCACGCGCATGGTCATGGTCACCTTTCGCCCACAAGACCTGCCGGCAGGGGGACCTCCATCCCTACTGCCTTTGATACTTCGGCGTAGAGCTTCGGATCTTTCATTCCCGCTCCCAGGCACAGGTGCGTCCACGGGATCACGACAAGCACAATGTCGCGTCCCGGCTCTATCGCTGCCGTCGTGAGGGGGCACAGGGTATCCTGCTCCAATGTTGCGATCAGGTCGGGGAAGGTGGCCAAGCGCTGGCCGGCGCGTTCAACCGCGATGTATTCATTGAAGAAACTGAGCTCATAGAGGTCCGTGCCGGCGCTCATCACAACGCTGCCAGTATCGAAGCCGTCTCCGGTGTGGCGACGCAGGGCTTCCACCTTCCCAGTAGCGAGGACCTGCGCACCCGTCCTCTCCGCTAAAGCCTGGAGTCGCGCGGGTGCTTGGATGTTTTCGCGAAGTATTGCTCCCAATGCGATGGCCTGTGAGATGCCACCCACGGCCGCGTGGGTGCGTACCCAACTGGCCTCCACGGGATTGCGGGCCACGGCCACCATGCCACCTGCTTCGATCGCTGCCCTTCGCACCAGCTGTGATACTTCTTGGAGGGAACCCGAGTAGACCTGCTCCACGAACCGCCCAGCCGAGGTATCTCCGCCCACCACGGCAGCATGGGCCTGGTAGCCGGGACGGAGGTGGAGTCCCATGGAGCCCATCAGCCCCAAAGGGTGAGCGCGACCATTGCACGGCGCGTCTACCACCGGCAACCCTAAGACGGCCGACTGGTACCAGCCGTTGACGGTGGCAAAACCGCCGTTTTCTGAGGTCACCATGGCGTCGATCCGAAGGTCAACTTTGTCGCGAAGGAGCATGACGGCGCGGACGAAATGGTCGGCCGTCACGTGCTGTCGGGCGGCGGCAGGAGCGCCCACCAGCGACACCGTGATGACTGTAGCATGTGGGGGCAGCTCATCGATGTGCCAGAGGTGCAAAGGCCCCTGCGCCAGGGCTTGACGCGCCAGTGCCATACCCATCTCGATGGAGCCACCGCCGCCCCCGCCTAAGAGCGCGCCGCCCAACACCGCGTGCCGTGCTATTTCGGTCGTCACCTTCATCATGGTGGGTGGGACGTACCTCCCCAGGGGTTCGACGGTCTGGCCTAACGTTGACCCACCTCGACAGTCAGTTCGGGCTCGGCCTCCTCCTGGCCCGCGTGCGCAAGGGCAGCTCGCGCGGGGATGTAGAGGTTGCACAGCAGGCCGAAAAATGCGCCCTTTTGCGCCAGAGTCTGAGAGGGTTGATTGGCAAAAAAGAGCACGGCGTAGATGTAGAGAAGGAGATGATTCATCACTACCAGGAGGTAGAACCAGATTCCGTGCGCATAGCGATACGTCTGCCAGAGCAATGCAAAGCCCAGGAGCCAGAGAGATGTGGTCATCAAACCAGCGCCGAGGCGGTGGATCGGATCGTGAGTAGCACACGGCACAAGGGCCACCACCAGCCCGAGTGCCGCCGCGAAGAAAAGTGCGGCCATAGCCCTCGGAATCAGCTGCTTGCCGGAGCGCCACATAAGCTTCCCCAGCCGCACACAGACCACGGCCGAAAGCAGCAGATTGGCGTCGAAGACCAGCATGCCGCGCTGGTTGGGCAGGCCGTTTACAGTGGCAGGATTGCCCAACCAGCTCAGCGGATAACTCACCGCGTCAAAACGTTCCCCGTAGAGCAGCGCCGAGGCCGGAATCGCGATCATATTGCCCCAGAAGAGAACTTTGACCCAGCGAAACACCTCGCGCGGAGTGGCTTCCTCTTGCCATGGCCAAGTCCATATCCTCTTCAGCTTGTCGGTGCGCATTGCTCTCCTCGGGTTATGCGGGCAGTTGTTTGCGAAGCACCTCAGTGGTTGAATACACTCTGAAGTCAGTTGGCCGTCACGCGCAACGCGACAACCTCATCTGCGCCAAATCTCCCCCTCCCCCTTTCTGCTTCACTGCAAGTGGGCTGACATCGAGAAGGGCGGCTCCAGTGCGTCAGCCCTCGTGGGGTTCTCGCGTCGGCTCATGGTGAACTCCAGCGCCCCTCCCTGCGCGATAGTCTCGTGCAGAAGGTAGCTCTTCGTGTAAGGCTTCCCGTTGAGCAGCACTCGTTTGACAAATGGCCGGTCGTGGGCATTGTTCGGTGCCGAGATGATGAACTCTTTGTCATTTGCCAGGTGCAGAACAGCGCGTTTGAACAGAGGACTTCCCAAGACGTAGGATGGGTGTCCGGGGCAGAAGGGGTAGAAGCCCAGCGCACTAAAAATGTACCAGGCGGACATTTCTCCATTGTCTTCATCCCCGCAGAAGCCTCTGGAGTCAGGGCCGTAGAGCTCTTGCAGCACCCTCCGCACCCAGTACTCCGTTTTCCAGGGAGCGCCGGCGGCGGCGAAGAGGTAGAGCACATGGTGGCTGGGCTGGTTGGAGTGCGCATATTGGCCAAAGTCTACTGCGGCCATTTCGGTCATCTCGTGGATCTCCCGATTGTATGTGCCCACCTCAAAGTAAGGTGGAGTGGAGAGTAAGGTCTCTAGCTTCGCGAGGAACTGTTCTCTGCCCCCCATGAGCGCGATAAGGCCGGCGGGGTCGTGTTGGACAGCCCACCCACATTGCCACACGCCTCCCTCCACGTACGGCCCACCCCAGGCGAATTCCCTGAACGGTTCCACCCAGGAGCCGTCGGCATTCCGTCCGCGCATGAAGCCCACACTAGGATCAAACACGTTCCTGTAGTTCTGCGCTCTGGCGATGAGCAGTTCATGATCTTCCTTCCGCCCGAGGCCTTTTGCCACCTGAGCGATGCAAAAGTCGTTGTAGGCAAAGTCAAGGGTGCGCGAAACACTCTCCTCAACTTTGTCCGCCGGCACATAGCCCAGCCGCATGTAATACTCCAGTCCCTTTCTGCCAACGGCGCCGTCTTGTGAACCGGGCTCAAAGGCATTTCTGCGCATGCCTTCGTAGGCAGCCTCTAGGTCGAAACCACGAATGCCTTTGACGTAAGCATCGGCCATGATGGCGTCGATGTGGGTGCCGATCATGCAGGAGCGGTAGCCTGGACTGGCCCACTTGGGGAACCAGCCGCCTTCCTTGTAGGCATTCACCCATCCTTGGAGGATCTCTGCCAGCCGGGCAGGGAAAAGTAACGCCAGCAGCGGGTACTGGGTGCGGTAGACGTCCCACGGCCCTTGGTCCGTGTAGAGCACGCCGGGGTGTACCTTGCCGTCGTATGGGCTGCGGTGCACCACTTCCCCGGACGAAAGGCGCTCGTGCCAAGCGTGAGGGAAGAGAACGCTGCGATAAAGGCAGGAATAGAAGGTGCGGAGCTGGGCATCGCTCCCGCCAAAGATGTCCACGACGCGTAGGACATCTTCCCAGGCTGCTTCTCCTTCTGCCACCATCTCATAGAACTGCGCCTGTCCTATTTCCTGGGCGATGTTCTCCTCGGCCTGAGCCCAGTCGATGAACGATGTTCCCACGCGGACGTGGACCACCCCGTCTCTGGGGGGCACAAGGGCAAGGTAGGCACCGATCCCTCTGCCTTCGGCTGCTCGCTGTCCGGAAAAGGTCCGTTCATCAGCGAAAAAACCAGAGTGCTCTGCCTGCACTGGACAGTCTACCTGTACCACGAAGTAGGCAGCAAAATCGTCCGGCACACCACCATTGTTGGCGCGGGTAGAACCGCGAACTACCCTCGCTTCCCAGTCGAATTCCAGGTGAGAATCCCCCGCAAAGGGGTGCACGATGAGTCGACAGGGTTCATTTGGCGGAAAAACAAAGCGGAAGTAGGCGCAGCGCTCGGTGGCGGTCAGCTCCACGGTCACTCGATAGCGGCCCAGAAAGGTGCCGAAGTAGTGCGGGTAGTACACGGTCTGGTCCGGACGGAATACGGAGGTTCTGCGGCTGGCGTCTGGCAGGAGGCGGCCCGTTTGGGGCATCAGCATAAATTGCCCATAGTCGCCGATCCAGGGACTGGGCTGGTGTGTGGCGCGTATTCCCTGCAACTGGCGTGCGTCCGGGTGAAAAAACCAAGGCCCATCGCCAGTCTGCGGAGTCCAGTTGGTCATGCCGAAAGGCCGGGCGACCAATGGCAGGGTATTACCGTGGGAGAAGGCATATTCCGAGGCGGTCCCTTGCAGCGGGTTTACAAGCGCCACTCGACCCGTGGGAAACACAGTGCGATTGAACATGGGCGTCAGCTCCTGTTTCTGAGGTCCTGCCTCCTGTGCCGCGACGAAAGGAGGGCAGAGGAGAGGGAAGGTCAACACCAGGAATGTGATGGTTTTGTGATTGTCGCTCCTCAGCTGCATGCTTTCCAATGCAGTAGGTGAGGATATGCTGTCAATGGTCTGCGATGTGGAGCACCGTGTGCGCCAGGGGATAGGTCCACACGCCACGTGCCCCGGCTACCTGGGCAATCTGCTGGACCTGGTCAATGCGCAGGCGATGTTCAAGCGGAGGACCGTGCTCTTCCTCCACGAACGGCCACTCCAGGATAGCAACGCGCTTCTTGGCGACTCGCCATGCCTCCGCAAAGGTGAGTACCGGTTCGTCACTCTCGTGTAACAAGAGCCCAAGGAAGGCAATATCCACTGCGCCGGTGCGATGTGGAAGGGCCTCGGCCACGGCGAGCTGGTAGCGGCCCAAGGGGAAAAGGGCCCGCGCCGCTTGCAGCATCTCCAGCCGCACGTCGATGCCATAGGCGCGCAGGCCGTGGCGGGCAAAGGCCTCGGCAAACACAGCCGTCCCAACACCAATGTCTAACACGCTTTGCGCCGAAATGCCGCGCAGAGTCAAATCCACAACCTTCTCCACTTCTAACAGGGCGAGGCGTTCTGGGTTGCGAAGTCGTTCTACTTCGCCAGCATAGCGTCGTTCGTGCATCGAGGTCTCTACCGTCATATGGCGTTCACTTCTCTCTTGCTCGGTCCACGCACAGGGGGGCGCGCTTCTCAGCTTCTCAACAGCCACGTGCCTTGAGCAGGCGCTGCCAAAATGGCTTGAAAAGGAAACTACGCTCGTCCAGAGCGCACAGCCTCTCGAACATCGGCTTTGTCACAGTGAAAAAGAGTGCCTCGGGCGGCAGGTGCTGACGCATGGCGATGTCGGTAGCACCGATGATCGCCTGAGGGCGTGACAGATCAGGGAAGAGTGCAAGGAGCTGGCCACATCCCGAGCCAAATGGTGCGATCACTGGCGGCGGGTCCTCGGGCGCTGCATGGTAGTTCGCGCCGATGATGAGCAAGCTGAGCTGATCGGGGTTGACCACAAAACTCACCGTCTTCAGGCACTGGTAGGCCTCGGCCCGCAGAGGCCCGATGAAAAGGTTGCCGTACTCCGGCTGAAATGGCCGCGAGGCATCGAGCCATTGCTCCATCAGCTCCGCAGTGGCCCTCAGCCCCTCCTCGCGCACGAGAAAGTCCACGAACTCTGCACGTGGCCGCGTGGCCAAGCCGAAGAGCCAGCGCCCTGCGCCGCCACAGCCGTATTGCTCTGCGGTGAGGTGGAGGAACTGGCCTTGCTTCCAGTTTTCGTAGAAAGCGAAAATACATGTCCTGGTGCCAGGCGTTGGCCGCACGCAAGGGGCGAAAAGTGCCGGATCAGGTGCCTCGTACACGCCGATCAGCGGCGTACGGAGCCTTGCCGCATCCTGAAGGCGAGAGGGGTCGGGCATCATAAGTGGCTGGTTCCTTTGGCGCAATGTGGTCGCTCTCCTTCAGTACGTTCAGGGGGTGTACTTGCCTCTCAGCTCACCAGTGGTGCCCAGGCTGCGGCCAAGAGCATGGAAAGTGCCTTTTCCTGTATTGAACACCACCGGTCGCATGAGGGACACGTCAACCCTACCATCTGCATCAAGGCAGCTGGGGTCGACTTTCACATCCACGATCTCGCCGATGAACATGGTGTGCAGGTCCATTTCATAAGCGTGCACCAGCCGGCATTCTGCCACTAAAGGGAATTCTTTCAGGTAGGGGGCATCGACAAGCTCGCTGCGCACCGGTGTGAGGCCGGTCACCGCCAGCTTATCCACATCGCGCCCAGAGACGCTCCCAAAATAGGCCGTCTCTGCGGCAAAGTCCTCGCTGGGGATGTTCACCGTGAATGCCTTCCGGCGGGTGATGTTGCCATGCGTATAGGCGGCTTTGCGCATGACCACCATCAGCGACGGAGGGCGGTAGCCACAGATGCCGACCCAGGCTGCGGTCATCATGTTGGGCTTGCCGAGGCTGTCGTAGGAGCCAACCACCCACACCGGTAGAGGGGTCAATGCAGGCCGTGCGCCCAGTGACTTTTTCGTCAGATCACCAGAAGGGGCTGGCTGAGGGGCTGCCTTGCTCGCCCTGGCCAGCGCCAACCGCGCCGCTCTGATGATGGCCTGCGAGGTGATTGTGGCACCGGTCACCACATCCACTCCTTCGGTTCCCTGTCGCTCCACAATCCGCCGCGGGACGTACTTGATCGCGGAATCGCCAGCACTCTCAAAGTGCTGCACCACGGTAACAGAAGCGATCCTGCCCCGAGCAATCTTGACCTCCACCGTCAGGGAGTCGTTGTAGCCCATCGCCTTGGCACGATAGACGCCATCCGCGCGTTGGGCGGCAGCCGGCGTGGACTGGCCGTCCGCATCGCGAAAGTGGAGAAAAAAGATAGCGATCCCGAGTATCAGAATTGCCACGCCAATAAGGGTACTGCTCATCTTCCCATGCATTTCTTAACCTCCTTCCTTAAAGTTCATGCCGTTCCACTTTCTCCATGCACGGGATCGCTTGCACCGCACGTTGGAGAGGAAGAGCTGAGGTGGCGCACACCTGCCAAAACCTTGCGAGTTCGCCAGATTGCCAAGACGACCGCAGAACTCATTTCCTGATTCCCGCCTGGTCTAACAGAAAGGCGTACTCCATCGCCGTTCTTCTGAAGCGCTCGAACCTGCCGGTTCTGCCCCCGTGGCCGGAGTGCATGTCGGTGTGCAGTAGGATGAGATTGTTGTCGGTCTTCAGCTCGCGCAGCTTCGCAACCCATTTGGCTGGTTCAAAGTACTGCACCTGCGAATCGTGAAGTCCGGTGGTCACAAATAGCGCAGGGTAGCTTCTTGCCGCAACATTGTCGTAGGGCGAGTAGGAGAGCATGTAGTCGTAGTACTCCTTGACGTTGGGGTTGCCCCACTCGTCGTATTCGCTTGTGGTGAGCGGGATGGACTCATCCAACATGGTGGTGACCACATCCACCCAGGGCACGTTGGCGATGACTCCCTTGAATAGGTCAGGGCGCATGTTGATCACCGCACCCATCAATAGACCTCCAGCGCTGCCCCCGCGGGCGAAAAGCCGGTCTGGGCTTGTGTACTTTTGTGCGATCAGGTATTCGGCACAACTGATAAAGTCAGTGAAGGTGTTCTTCTTCTTCAAGAGCTTGCCGTCCTCATACCACTGCCGTCCCATTTCTGAGCCGCCACGAATGTGGGCAATGGCGTAGACAAAACCGCGATCCAGCAGACTCAGCACCGGCGAGCTGAAGGTCGCCTCCGTGCTCGCCCCATAGGAGCCATAGCCATAGAGCAAAAGGGGATGGGAACCATCCTTCTTCATGCCCTTCCGGTAGACAAGCGAGATCGGGATGAGCGTGCCGTCCTCTGCGGGAGCATAGAGCCGCTCGGTCTGATAGTCTTCCTGGCGGAAGCCACCCAACACCTCCTGGCGCTTCAGCAAAGTCTTGGTGCGCCCCGCCATGTCATAATCGTAAATAGTGAGAGGCGTGGTCAGCGATGTGTAAGCGTAACGGAGGAGGTGAGTGTCCATCTCTCTGTTGTCGGTAGGGGTGGCAAAGTAAGCCTCTTCCCCAAAATCGAGGTAGTGTTCGCTCTTGTCGGCCTGGTTGATAATGCGCAGCTGGCGCAGACCATTTTTGCGCTCGCTCACCACCAGGTAATCGGTGAACACTTCGACGTCCTCTAGCAAAACATCGTCGCGATGGGGGATGACCTCTCGCCAGTGCTTCTTGGCCGGCCTGCGCACGTCGGCCTCCATCAGACGGAAGTTTTTGGCCTGGTCGTTGGTGACGATGTAGAACTTGTCCCCCACGTGCGCCACCGAGTATTCGTGGTTTCTTTCCCGAGGCTGTACCACCGTAAACGCACTGGTGGGCTCATCGGCATCCAAGAAGCGGACTTCCGAGGATAGAGTGCTGGTGGAGACGATAAAGACATACTTTTTCGACTTGGACTTGTGGGCGTAAACCGAGTAGGTGGAATCTTTTTCGTGGTAGACCTCGACGTCCTGGGTTGGGTCGGCGTTCAGCGTGTGCCGGAACACGCGCTCGGCGCGGAGAGTGGTCGTGTCCTTGACCACGTAAAAGACCGTTCTGCTGTCGTTGGCCCACACTGCCTCCCCAGTCGTGTTAGAGATCGATTCGGGAGCTAGTTCCCCACTTTCAAGATCTTTGAAATAGATGGTGTACCTACGCCTGCTCACTGTGTCCACGCCGAAGGCGACCCAACGGTTGTCAGGGCTGACAGTCACCCCGGTGACGGAATAGAACGCATGGCCGGCGGCCATGGCATTGACGTCCAGCATCACTTCCTCGGGCGCATCCAGTTGGCCTTTTTTTCGGGCGTAGATGGGGTATTCCTTTCCCTCTTCAAATCGCGTGTAGTAGTAATAGCCGTTGTCCAGGTAAGGAACCGACATGTCGGTTTGCTTGATGCGCCCCACGATCTCCTTGTAGAGCTTTTCCTGGAGCTTCTTGGTGTGGGCGAGGGCGGCCTCCAAGTAGCGGTTTTCTGCCTCCAAGTAGGCGATGACTTTAGGGTTGTCGCGTTGATTGAGCCAGTAGTAGTTGTCCACCCGCGCGTGGCCGTGTTTGATGAGCGTAGTGGGGATTTTCTCCGCTCGTGGCGGCTCCAGTGCCTGGTGGGCTTTCTTCGCACAAGAGGTCAGCGCAATAGTTGCTGCGAGAGCCAGGGCAAGAACTGCCCCCCACTTTCTTGTCATGCCTTTGTTCACCGTGTCCTCCTCCTTTGGGTCGTTTCTTGGATGCTGTTATTTCAACAGCGCCACTTTGAACACTTGTTGAAACCGCTCCGCTTGGAGAACCAGAAAGTAGACCCCAGAGGGCAATTGTTGTCCCGCATTGTCGGTTCCATTCCACACAAGCCGGTATGTGCCGGCCTGGGCGTGCTCGCTCGTGGTGGCGAACACGGTGGCGCCGACGGCGTTGACGACGATGAGGCGAACCTTCTGCGGCTTTGCCAGCTGATAGGAAACTGCCACGGAGTTGTTGCAGGGGTTCGGGTAGGGATTGAAGGCGAGGTCGCGCTGAGGGGGTGGTGGTGACTGGCTCGCCTCAGGTACCTCCGTGCCGACGGCATGGATAAGGGCAACCGTGCCATCCAGTGCAGCGGCCAACACCCGTTCGCCATCGAGCGGGGTGACAGTGGCAACATAGGCATGAGACAACCAGTAGCGCCAGCATAAACCACCCCAGCTGGCTACTGCCACCACAAATCCCGGCTTGCTGCCGGTGAAGACAATGCCCCCCTTTTCCACTGGCATGGATGGAGTAGTGTCCCAGCCATAGCCCACGTTTGACGCCCAGAGTTGCAATTGGGTAGGACTGCCGGCCAGAAAGGCGTACAGGCATCCGTCCAACGAGCGCACATAGAGCGTGCTGGTGCCGTCTTCGGACAGACCGATCGAATCCCATGCTTCCGGCGTCTTGCTGGACCAGATGGTGGCACCGTTAGCGAGGCTGATGGCGCTGACGTATCTTTCGGGATCGGACACAAACACGCGGTCAGGTGTGGCTGCAGGCCAGGAGGCAGCAGGGGCATAGTAGAAGCTGGAAGTCCGATTCCAGCTCCAGCGCAACTGTCCCGTGTGGCGGTTCAGTGCACGGAACTGGCGGTCCCAACACCCGAACAGGAGCAGGTCACCGGCCACTGCCGGTTTGCACTCGATCATCCCGCTGGCGCGATACTCCCACAGTCGGCGGTGCCCCTTGGTACCGAGGGCGTACATGGTTTGACTGCCAGCAAAGTAGACGGTGGTGTCCACCACAACCGGTGGAGTGAGCACGGCACCGGTGGCCTGGTAAGTCCAGAGCACTTGGCCGTTGGCTGCATTGAGCGCATAAAAGGTGCCATCGGTGGCGCCGCAGTACAGAACTCCTTCCCGCACTGCAGGAGAGGCAAAGACCGCGCCTGGTGTCTGGAGAGGTGGCCAGGCAGGAGTGCCGTCATCAAGCCGCAATGCAATGATCCGCCCGTCGCTCGTGCCCACGTATACCCGCTGCCCATCGCAGGCCGGTGCCGTGATCACCTCCGCCCCGGCCTGATAGCGCCAAACCGCCTGTGGCCCGGCGTTTTGCACGAGGAACCCGCGAGTGCGTGAGACTCTTCGGCCATCTGAAGTCGTAAGGGCCACTTGCACGGTGTGGTAACCGTTCTCCAAGGACCCGCTGGGCAGTGAGAAGGACCATTCGTGGGGACCGCCGGAGAGTGAACCCCCTACAGCGCCTCCGCCGATGCGACTGTGCGTAACCTGCCAAGTCCCCCCAGTTGCAGGCACCTCGATGCGCACGTGCACGGCTCTGGTGCCGGAGACTACCTCAGCTTCTTCGAGATCCACGAATTGCACTTGTGTCTGGGCTGAGGCGGCACAAGGGATTCGCAACCATGGTTCGCCTGCCTGGCCTTCCGCCGTGTACGGGGTGATCACAATCTCCCTTTTGCTCACCGTGACCACGTTGAAGCCAGGAGGAGAACTGTAGGTGTCGCGACCCATCGCCCCCGGGATGCCCTCAAAGTCATAGGCACGATTGCTGTGTCCATGTCCAACCAAAATGATGGCCGTGCGGAAACCCTTTAGAAGATCCAGGACCTGCCAGTAGTTGTACATGGAACTAAAGTCGCACGGGAAGTGACAGGCAAAGATTATCGGCGTATCAGGCGGGTCGAGGCGTGACAGCTCCTGTCTGAGCCATGCGATGTCGGCAGGGTCAAAGAAGCCAGCGCCGCCCCGAAGCGGGATGCCTGTGTTCATGCCAATGATGCGAAAGCCATGGTGGGAAAATGAAAAGCGCATCGCGCCGAAATGCCGATGCAAGGTGTGAAGGCCAGATTCGCTCCATTTGGTGTCGTGATTGCCAGGCACGCTCCAGACTGGCAGGTGGCAGGACCGCATCATGTCCAAATACTGCTGAATTTCGCTGTCGGAGCCGCGCTCCGTGAGATCGCCCGTGTGCAACAGGAAGTCTAAGGAGCCTGCCAGCTTGTTGATGGCGTTAAGGATCGCCACCAAGCCCGCCTCCGTGGTTCCCGCGCCCACATGGCTGTCGCTGATCCAGGCAAAGCTGAATACACGCGCCAGGGTCACCGCCTCAAGCTGGAGGTCGCCGCCAGAAAGGTACACGCCCACGAAGCTACTGGTATCGGGGGTGTAGCCTTGGGCAAGGAAACGTAGGTGATACACCCCCTCGGGCAGATTGCTGAGCTCAAAGGCCTGGCCATGTCGCACAGAGTCGTAGCAGGCCGAAAGTGGAAAAGCATCTGGATAGGCAACCACTCGACAGCACGCAGTGTCTGAGGCATCGTCTAAGAACAGCGTGCCCCTGATAGAGTAGCGAGGCCCAGGCGTCGGCTGTAGTGTAAAGAGGAGGTTGGCGAGGTCGCCTCCCTGGAGCAACAGGGAGTCCACACGCAAGGTGTCGTAGCCCCAAGCGGCGGCGACGAGGCTGTACCATCCTTCCGGGAGTTTTTCAAAGAGAAAACGATGATGTGTACCCTCTTGTGTGGACCGCATGACGGGCTGGCGAATGCCGTGGCGAAACAGGGCGATGGAGGACGTAGCGCGCGACGAGCCTTCGGCAAAGAGGAGCTCGCCACTGATCGCGTACGTGTTTGCGGTGGAGTTGAGGCGAACCGCATCCGCAAGCACGTAGCGACCTGCCCCCTCAAAGTAGTCATTGACCTCCACCCACGTCGTCTCCGGCAGGTCGAAGGTGCCCAGCAGGTGCCACCCTGGACGGTAGTTTTGGTTATCCACCATGATGGTGTCACCAGACGCGGTGCGGATAGTGAGGCGTGTGTCCTCGGCGTAGTTGCCGTCTACCACGTGCACCTCGACCCTGTAGTACCCGGGGAACGTGAGCAAAGTCCGCCACCGTGCCTTTGCCGAGCCGTCTCCCTTGCGCTTGTACAGGGCGCTGCCGCCGTAGGGGTCACCCGTAGTTTTGGTCAGCCATTCCCCGGTTACTGCAAATCCTGGATCCTCGTTATCGAGAATGATCTCGATCTGAGCCAAGGCCTGCATAGCTACAAGGCAGACCGAAAGAGTAGCAGCGGTACTGGTTCGCATTCCGTTCCTCCCGCAAATCCTGCGTGGCTCGGCTACTGCGGCCGGGGTGAGTTTGTGTGCGTCACCGCTTCAGCTGGTCCTCCACAGCCCGCAGCAGGCTTCCGTCTTCCAGGTGACGATAGAGGTTCTTGCCCGGGCATACAGTCTGGTCAGTGTAGTCGCGATGGCCTTTGATGTTCGCCAGCGGTACCTCGTAGATGCGCACCAGGTGCGCGGTGAGGGCCACCAGAGCGTGGAATTGGGCCTCGGTGAGCTCCTGATGCTCATAGTTCCCCAACACGCAGATAAGCCCATGCCCGCGCGGGTCATAGTCGGTGTTGGTATCACCCGGGTAGTTGATGGGTCTGCCTTCGTAGATGCGCCCTTCCAGGTCGATGAAGAAGTGGTACGGAACATCAATCCAGTGTTTTTCGCTGCGGCTCCAGTTCTGCAGGCTCCGGAGGTACTGGACCGGTTCCCGGTCAGGCGTAAAGTCCTCACCGCTGTGGTGGATGGTGACCCTGGTTACCCTGTGCCCCGCAGTGCTGGCCCGCAAAGGTTGCCATCCCCAGTCTGCGCGGCGTACCACCTGGAGCTCGGCGGGGTAAGGGATTTCTACGACCGCGATTCCGCTCCCCGAGCGGATAGAACAGTGACACGCGAGACCGAGTACGAGTCCCAAACAACAACCGGACCACCTCATGGCACCTCCCCTTTGCGTGTGCAGGCCTACTCGGTGCAGATTGAGGTTCGCCCTCATATGGGCACGCACAATTTAGCAAATAATCATCTGGAAGTCAAGAGAATGATGACACGGATGCGCCGGCGGCAAGAGGGGAGGGGGCTAAGGTTCATCAGGGAGCTGGATAGCCCGCCGGACCAGCAAGGTTCCTTCCATCACGTGCAATGCGGTGAGTGCCTTGAGGTAGTCCACTGCTGCCCTGACTTCATTGAGCCGGCTGCTGGTGAGGTCCCGCTGCACCTGCAGCACTAAGAGGTTGGTGGACCTCCCCACGCGGAACTTTTCCATTTCCGCCTCGAGATTCTTCTCCTGAAGGATACGCGCCTCCCGCGAGGCCTCGATTTGCTGCCGAGTGCGCACGACGTCGGCATAGGCCACGCGCACATCCCGTTGCACCAGCCGCTCCATGTTCTGGAGCGCCAAGCGAAGTTGCTCCCTGGACTTGATTGCTTTGCCAACTTGCGCGCGAGCCTTGGCATCGATCAGGGGGAACTGGAAGTTGACCCCCGCGTTGACGCTGTAGAAAGGGCTTTCGATGTCGGGCGCTGCTTCCTTGAAGGTGCGAGCGTAGGAAGTGCGGCCAAAGGTCACGAAAACATCAAGACGGGGTAGGAGACCGTTCCGTGTGTACGCCACTTGCAGTTGCCCTCGGCGAAGAGACAGACGCGCCTGCGCCAGGTCGGGACGGTAGCGCATGGCTAATTCCTCGTGTGCCTGAATCGGCCCCAGCGAGTCGGGCATGATCGTGGGGTGGTCTAGGAGCGCCGGCGTAGTGGACCAGGTGACGCCCGGACCGGGATTGAGGAGATAGATAAGGTCTATTCTCGCTTGTTCGTAACGCGTCTGCGCGTCGATGACCGCACCCTTTCGCCGAGCAACTTCAGCGCGCACCGAGGCGAGCTCCAGTTCGGCAAGCTTGCCCACGGCGACGCGCTCTTGCGACTCCTGCAACTGCTGGAGCGCAAGCTGCAGGGACTGCTCTTGAATGGCCAATTCCTGTTCCGCCAGGTACAGCCCCCAGTAGCTGGCCTCCACATCCTGCACCAGTCGCTCGGCCATGGCCTGCAGCTCGTAACGCGATATGTCCAGGTCGATCTGGGCGCTGCGCACGCCGATGAGATTGGCGCCCAGGCCGAAGCCACGAAGCAATGGCTGCGTCACCGTAACGCCCACATTGCCAGAGTACTGGGGCAGGTAGATGCTGGAGGTCGAGCCTGACATGGCCGCGTCGACGGCTAGAATCGTGCCGGTTGGCAACACCTGTGTCACCCCTGCGCCGTACTGAGTGCGCTGAGAAGTCATCTCAAACGGCTCTGGGCGAGCGCCCAAAAAGCGCTGGGTGTGGCTCTTGTCCCTGCTCACTGAAGCGGTGAGGTTCGGCTCGAACGCGGCCCGTTGCTCGGCAAGGGCCGCCTCCATAATGGAGGGCCGGAGACGCTGGATGGCAAACGCAGGATTCCTTTCCAGCGCCATCACCACCGCCTCTTGCAAGCTCAGACGCAGGGTATCCGGCTCTTCTCCAACTAGAGCCGAGGTGCCGAATACAACAAGTGCAACTGCTTTCAGCGTGATGTGTGCCTTCATGTGCCCGTCCTCACGGAATTGACTCGAGCGCGCGCTTTGTCGGCAACCTGCCGGGCGCTCAGCACGAGCTTACGCAGGCTCTGTTTTTCCTCCAATACGGAATACACCACTGGCACCAGCACCAAGGTGACCAAAGTGGAACTGAGCAATCCCCCAATGACCACGCGTGCCAATGGTGCTTGCGCTTCGCCACCTTCACCCAAGCCCAAGGATAACGGCACGAGGCCCAACACGGTGGTCAAGGTTGTCATCAGAATTGGTCGAAGCCGTCGGGACCCCGCAAGGCGAATTGCCTCCTGCAACGCCACACCGTGCTTCCGGCGCAGCTGGTTGGTGTAGTCCACCAGGATGATGGCATTGTTCACCACGATGCCCGCGAGCATGATGCAGCCGATAAAGGCCTGCATGCTGAATGTCGTAGCAGTCAGCAGCATGGTCACGGTGACGCCAATGAGCGCCATGGGGATTGAGAAGAGAACCACGAAGGGGTCCTTCAGGGACTCGAACTGCGCGGCCATGACCATGTAGATGAGCAACAAAGCCAAAACCAACCCCACCATCAGCTCGCGGAAGGCCTTCTGTTGTTCTTCGTACTCCTCCCCGAACTGCAGGGAAAAGTCCCTGGGCACAGGGATAGTGCGCAGGGCCTGGCGGATATCGGCCACGACCGAGCCCATGGCGCGGCCGGTGAAATTGGCAGAGATGGTGATGGTGCGCTCTTGGTCCTTTCGTTCCAGGCGCACCGGGCCCTCCTGCGGTACCACCTGCACCACATTGCGGAGCACCACCTGTTCGCCGCGGTTATTGAGCACGGTTAGGTCTAACAGGTCTGCGAGGTCGCGGCGGTCTTCCTCGCTCAGCCGCACCAAGATACGGTACTCCTTGCCTCCCTCGCGGAAGTAGGAGGCGTAGGTGCCACCGACCGCGGTCTGCAAGGCATCGCCGATATCGGAAGCCGAAAGGCCCAGAAGCGCGGCTTTGTCGCGATCGATGCGGATGACCTCCTCTGGGCTCCCCTCTTCCCGACTGATCTGGGTATCGGTGACGCCCTTCACCTGGCGCACGACCCGGTTCACCTGTTCCGCGAGGAGCTGGGCAGTCTGCAAGTCGTAGCCGCGCACGTCTACACTGACGCGGTCGCCCTGAGATGTGCCCATGGAGAGGAGGAACAGACCTTGGCCGGCGCGTGTCCGGATGGTGACTCCGGGGAGGCCTGCCAAGGCGCGGCGAAGGTCGTTCGCAACCTGTTCGCTGCTCCTCTTGCGTGCCGCCCTGGGCACCAGCGAGACGCGGATCTCGCCGGTATGGCCACCGCTGGCGCGGAATCCTCCCCCGCCGACGAAGGACATCATGGCCGTCATCTCTGGTACCTGCCGCCTGATGACCTCCTCCACCGCCAGAGCCGTCTGATTGACTAGCTCCAGCCGTGTGCCAACCGCCATCTCGATGCTCACCCGCACCTCCCCCTCATCAGCCTGGGGCATGAGTTCTACGCCAATTAGCCGCACAAGGAGGAGCGAGATGAGAAATAGGCCGAAAGAAACGCCGGCCACCAGAGGGCGATGACCAAGGGCCCAGCGCAACAGCTGCCCGTATCGCGCCTCTATTCGGCGAAAGGTCTGCTCGCTTGCGGCGTAGATGCGATGAAGAAGGTTGTGATTGGTGGACACAGGGGTGAGGCGCAGCAGCTTGGTGGTAAGCATAGGCACCAGCGTCAGGGCCACGAGCAGCGAACAGAGGAGTGCAAAGCTCACCACATAGGCCATCTGTTTAAACATCACCCCGGACATGCCCCTGATGAATACCACCGGGAGGAAAACGACAAGGGTGGTCAAAGTGCTGGCTACGATCGCTGACGTGACCTCCTCAGCACCCACGACTGCGCTCTCCACCACCGAGCGCCCCTCTTCGCGATGACGGTAGATGTTTTCCAGCACGACGATGGCACTGTCCACCAACATCCCGATACCCAGGGCAAGCGCGCCAAAGGTCATGATGTTCAGGGTCAGACCGGCGAAATACATCAAGCCGAAGGTGGCCACCACGGAAATGGGGATTGCTGTAGCAATGATGGCGGTGCTGGACACATTCCGCAAGAACAAAAACAGAATTAGCACCGCGAGAATGCCGCCTATCAGGGCCGAGTTCCCCACGTTGTTGATGCTGCGCTGGATATAGCGGGACTGGTCGATGAGGGGCACGAGGTTTATTTGTGGAAAGTCGCGATTCAGCCGCTCGATTTCTGCCAGAACCTGCTTTGCCACAGAGACCGTATTGGAGCCGGATTGCTTGTTAATAGCGACGCGCAACCCTGGCTTGCCGTTAATTCGCACTATCTGCCGCACTTCTTGCCAGGAGTCCTCAACGTTCGCTACGTCGCCGATGGTCACCGGCACGCCGTTGCGGGTGGTGATCACAGTAGAGCGGATCTCCTCCAGCGAGGTGAACTCGCCCTGTGTGCGCACCAACACTTCCAGGTTCCCCTTGTCGTACAGGCCGGCAGGGATATTTCTGTTCTCGCGGCGGATAGCGGCCAAGACGGCGTTAGGCGAGAGGTTCAGGGCCTTGAGCTTGTCCGCTTTCAGGTCCACGTGGATTTCTCTGGTCAAGCCACCGGACACATCTGCGGCCGCCACCCCGGGAATGCGCTCCAGGCGGTATTTGACCTGGTCTTCCACGAGACGCCGCAAGTCCAGCGGATTCATTTCGCTGGACACGCCGATCATCATGATCGGGAAGGCGGAGACGTCGAACTTGCGGATCATGGGGCGGTCCACGTCCTCGGGCAGGCGGGGCAGCACACGGTCAATCCGGTCACGGATGTCGTTGGCCGCAGCCTCCAAGTCGGTCCCCCAGACGAAGGAGACGCGCACCATACTGCGCCCCTCGGTGGAGGTGGAGGTGATCCTCTCCACCCCCTGCACCGCAGCCAGGGCCTCTTCTATAGGCCGGGTGACCAGCTCCTCCATCTCCTGCGGACCCACGTTCCCGTAGCTGGTGATCACGGAAATGGTGGGGTAGGTGATTTCCGGCATCAAGTCGATGGAAAGTCGGGAAAAGGAGATGAGCCCGAGGGTGATGATGACCAGAAACACCATGGTGGTGAGGATAGGGCGATTAATCGGCCCGCGCGATAGATTCATGGTGAATGCTCCCTTGGGTGAATCCTTATCGGGTGCGACCTCCCGCCCCAGGACGTCCCCGAGGTCGGGCTCCCGGAAGCAGCACCGGATTGCCATCTGCGAGCAGGTGTTGGCCCAGAGTCACTACCGGCCCATTTAGTCGCGGGGAGAGCACTTGGGTCAATTCCGGCGTCACGATGCCGGTGGTGATGGGCACCAGGTGGACGGTGCTGCCGGTGGAGTCAACGACAAAGACTGCCTTCTGGCCGTCGCGTGTGACCACGGCCCGGGAGGGAACCAGTTGTGCCTGGTCGCTGCTTGCCAGGACCACGGTCACGCGGGCGAACATGCCAGGCTTGAGGATGAGCGAGTCGTTCGCCACCTCGACCTCTACTTCCGCCATGCGGGATTCCTCGCGCAGCAAAGGGGCGATGCGTGCTAATGTGCCAGAGAACCGCCGCTCAGGGTAGGCATCGACCATAACGGACGCCGGCTGCCCGGGTTCCAGCCGGCCATAGTCCCGTTCGCTAACCGTCGTGCGGACAATGACCTTTTCGATCCCCACTACAGAGATGACTGGTGCATTAGCTGCCAGCAGCGCTCCCTCGTCCACGAAACGCTCGCCGGTAAAGCCGGGGGCAGGTGCGGTCAACACTGTGTAGTTCAGCCTGATCTGGGCGGACCTCAGGGCGGCCTCGCGCTGTTCCACCTGCGCCTGGGCCAGCTTGAGCCGCGACTGCTGGGCCTCATAGTTGGTGGTGGCAGCGTCTAACTCAGCCGGCGAGGCTATCCCTTTCTCCTTGAGCTGTTGCACCCGCTCCAGTTCCTGGCGCGCGAGGGCAAATTGGCTCTGGGCCTCGGTCAGCGAGGCTTGAGCAATCTTCAAACTGGCCTCTGCTTCGCGCAACGCTTGCTGGTATTCCGCATCGTCGATGCGTGCCACCACCTCATTGGCACGCACTGGGTCTCCGATGCGTTTGCGAATCTCTACCACGCGCCCAGCTACCTTGGGCGCCACCAGGTAGCGATAGAGCGGCTGCACGGTGCCGACGAACTGCCGCAGCTCGCTGATGGTTCCATAGCGGACGCTGTCTATCTCCACCGCAACCGGCGGGCGTTGACCCCTTGGCGGAGAACCGCCCGGGGTTCGGGTCAAGAGCTGGATGATGCGAAAAATGAGCGCGATGGCAATCAGACCGATGATGATTCCGACAATGAGCCTCTTTCTCATGAACCGTCCTTATGCGTGATGCGAAAGCTGCCTGTGAACAGCACGGCAAACCATGCTTGGTAATCGACCTGCAAATCCGCTTGTTTTTAACACCCACGCTGCGCGATCCTTGCGCCCTTTTGCCTGCGGGTCGGTCCGCAAACAGGTTTTGTGGAGGGATGGAACGTTGCGACCGTGTCGCTCTCCTGCTATGCGGTGCGTTTCAGGATGGCAATGGAAAAGTCATCTTCAAACCGTGCCTCGCCTACAAAGCGTTCCACTTCGGCCACGAGGTGCTCCCCGATCTCCCGTGCGGACGCGGAGCTGGTGCTCAGAAGAGCATTGTACAGGCGTGTCTCCCCGAATGGCTCCAGGCGTTCGTTCCGGCAGTCGGTCAGGCCGTCTGAATAAAGGACCAGCAGGTCGCCTTTTTCCAATCGATGGGTCTTGGTCCGATATCGCGTCTTGGGGTTGAGTCCCAGGGCTGCTTCTCCGCGCGGGAGTTCCGCGCATTGCCCCTCCTTGATGAGCAGTGGTGGCAAATGGCCGGCGTTCAGCATTTGCACCTTTCCCCTGCGCGCACTTAGGGCGGCGACGACCAGCGACACAAAGCGCTGGGGCAGACTGTCGCGGCAGAGGATCTCGTTGAGGCGCCTGCCCAGGCTTCTCAATGAAGGGGTGGTATCCACCAGCGCGCGCAGGGTGGCCTGCACTTTGGCCATGCAGAGTGCTGCACCCAGCCCTTTGCCTGCCACGTCGCCCAGACAGACCGCCAGCTTTCCCTCAGGGAGCATAACATAGTCCACCAGGTCGCCACCCACCTCATTAGCCGGGCGCGTGTAGAGCCACAGGTCCCATCCGGGCAGCACGGGATTCTGCTTGGGGAGGAGGGCCTCCTGCACGGCCTTGCCCGCCACGAGTTCGTTTTGGAAGAGGAGCTTGTCCTTGAGCTCAAGCAGCAGGACGATGAGCAGGAGGGTGAATCCCAGTCCACCGAAGTTGATGCTCATCTCGCCGCCCCGGCCAAGGGAGTAGTGGACATTGGTAAGGGCCATCACAAGGCTGATGACGAGCAGAAGACGGCGCAAGGGAGTGAGCTTGGCCAACATGCTCATCCCGATCCATATCACCACGTAGACCCAACGCACCAGGCGGTGCATCTTGGACAGTGACTCCCTGCGTTCCGGGTCGATGTAGAAGTGGTAGATGTCGCGCAGTTCTCGTCGCAGGCCCCGCATGAGGTCGTGGCGCTTCAGCTCCTGCCAGCCTTCCGGCCCCTCCGTGTTCGGCTTCCCCTTTTGTCCAGATCGTGTGTCCATGCTCTCGCCTCGATTTCCGTCAGACTTTCCGGCTTCGGCCGCACCACGCGTTAATACAGGTGGTCAGCGTCTAAAGTTTCAAGGTGATTGGTCCAGCAGGTGGGCAATGTGGACTTGGCCGGCACCCGCGACCAGCGGCCGAGACCGTCCTACCCCACCACCCGGCAGACAAACCCTTTGAGGTAGTGGCCTTCTGGAAAATTGGTGGCCACCGGGTGATCGGCGGCCTGACCCAATCGGCCGATAATGTGCACCCACCGCCCTGCGTCCAGCGCCGCATCTGCCACGATTTTCTGGAAAAGCTCCGGGGTCATCAATCCGGAGCAGGAGAAGGTGAACAGCAGCCCTTGGTCGCGCAGCAGCTTGAAAGCCAGGAGATTGATGTCCTTGTACCCGCGACTGGCCCGTGGAATTTGCGCCTGCGACTCGGCAAATTTTGGCGGATCGAGGATCACCATGTCAAATTGCCGCCCGCGGTCCCGCATCCGGCGCAGCTCCTGGAACACGTCCGCGTGCAGAGACTGAATCTTGCTCGGTGTGATGTCGTTGAGCGCCATGTTTTGTTCGGCCAAGGCAAGCGCTTCTGCCGAGGACTCGATGTTGGTGACGGATGTGGCACCTGCCCGCATGGCACAGACGCCGAAAGCACCCGTGTAGGCGAAGCAATTGAGCACCTCCTTGTCGCGGCTGAACGACGCGACCAGGGCGCGGTTCTCTCGTTGATCCAAGTAAAAGCCGGTCTTGTGCCCCCGGCGCACGTCGACCAAGAATCGGCAGTTGCCCTCGAATATCTCGATGAGCTCCGGAGGTTCTTCGCCCCAAAGCAATCCGGTTCGGGCGGACAAATCCTCCTTGGCGCGCACATCTATGTCCGAACGTTCGTATATGCCGCGACAGGGTGCTGCTTCGCTCAGTGAGGTCACGATCGTCTCGCGCCAGGCCTCCGCCCCTGCAGAGAGAAATTGGCACACGTGGTAGCCGGCGTAGTGGTCGACAATGAGTCCAGGCAGGCCGTCGGATTCAGCATTGACCAACCGGTAGGCATTGGTGGAACCTGCTTGCACCAGCTGCTCCCTGGCCGCAATAGCGCGGGTGAGCCGGGTGCGGAAGAAAGCCATGTCCACCTGCTCCTCTGGCGCAAAGGTCCACACGCGCACCGCAATCTGCGAGGTGGGAGAATAGGCGCCGCGCGCCAGGAACGTGCCTTCGGCGCTGAGCACTTCCACCGTCTCTCCAGCCTGCGCCGCGCCCTCGAGGCGCTCGATGGCACCGCTAAACACCCACGGGTGCCGACGGTGCAGAGATGCCTCTCGCCCCTTTTTCAGAACAACGCGTGCCACGTTCGCTCCTTTCCATTCACCTTTGGCGAAGAGCCCAATGTACCGGACGGCCAGCCGGTTACGCTACCCGCTCCGCTGCCAAGGGAAGCCGATTATCCCCCTGAGATGATCAGCACTTTGGCGCCGCGAATTTTCCGCTCCTTCAGTTCCAAGAGTGCCTGGTTGGCTTGCTCCAGGGCGTACTCCTGGACTTCGGGTATGATGGGTATCTCCGCGGCCAAAGCTAAGAATTCCCGCACATCCTGCCGGGTGACGTTTGCCACCGACTTGATCTCCTTTTCCTGCCACAGATGGCGAGGATAGTCCAGGCTGCTCAGCGTGTGTTTGTCGATGTCTTCCTTGCGGATGGCGTTTATGACCAATCGGCCCCCTGGGGCCAATCGTTCCAGCGCCGCGACCACTGGCCTCCACACCGGCGTGGTGTCGATTATCGCGTGCAGAGGCGCAGGCGGCGGGTCGTCGGTGTCGCCTGCCCACACCGCCCCTAACTGCCGGGCAAAGTCGCGTTCGTTGGGTGAACGCGCGAACACGAACACTTCCGTGTTGGGGAACTGATGTTTGACCATCTTCAGAACCAAATGGGCAGAAGCGCCGAACCCGGTGAGGCCAAGACGCTGACCATCGCGCAGGCCAGTCAGCCGAAGCGAGCGGTAGCCGATGGCCCCGGCACACAAGAGCGGCGCCGCTTGAACGTCAGAAAAGCGCTCCGGTATGGGGTGCACGAACTGCTCGGGAGCAATCATGTACTCCGCATAGCCGCCATCGGCGTCCCTGCCTGTGGCCCTAAATTCGGGGCAAAGGTTCTCTCGACCGCTCCGGCAGTACTCGCACCTTCCGCATGCCGAGAATATCCAGGCCACTCCCACACGTTCGCCTACGTGCCTTTCAGTGACCTGGTCGCCGACGGCTACGATGCGCCCCACGACCTGGTGGCCCAGAATCACAGGCAGGCGCGGTGGGGGAGTTCTCCCTTCGATCTCATCCAACTCGGTGTGGCACACGCCGCAGGCCCCTATTTTGACCAGCACTTCATCCGCCTTTGGTTCAGGTATCGGAAGGTCGATCAGCTCTAGTGGCTCACGGGAACCGTCCACCGGGCCCAATCGCTTCAAGACCATTGCCTTCATCGCGCCCTCCCTTCTCTGCGAATGCCCTTGCTTGTTCTGCACGTGATCATTCCTGCATCCTTCGCACGCTTGTCGTTGCAGCGCCTGTACGCCAGGAGGCCGAGCGCAAAATTCTATTGCCTTCTTCTGTGTAAAGTTATATATTTTCTTCGAACCATCAAGGACCAAGGACAAAGCCGTGATACCGCATCCAAATTCCAGGAAATCCGCAGCTACTCCCTTCCTCCAAGAGCAGGTTAATCTGTCCTGCAGGAAATGCTGGCTTCTCATGCGCAGCATGGCCATGGGCATGTTTATGCTTGTTCCACCCTGGGAAGGGGCCACTGCAATGTAGTAAGTAGTCCACAGTTTTGTTTTCCAAGCCCCTTCCCAGTAGGTGGGAAGGGGCTTTTTCTTTGCCTCGCAACCGACCTGAATCTTGTTGAACGGAGTGCGGCACCGAATGAGCCATGCAGGGGATCTTACCCGTCGGGGACTGAAGACTCAGACTACCACGGGCGCAGGCTGATGACGAAACGGCCCGCTCCACTGCTTCCGACACCTGGTGTGTGAGGCCAGACTGGTGTCGTGGCGGCATGTGAGGCTTTGACGTCGCAAGCCCGCTCGCCGAGAGCCGCCACCTGGGGAACCATTGGCGCGCGGCGCCTTTGACGACCACATTCGACGGGCAATAGTGTTCGAGCGTCTCGATGACATCTTTCTGGGTGAATAGCAACTGGTTGTGGAGAAGGCATGAGAGAGTCAGAAAAAACGATTGTTGCGACGCAGATTGTTGAGCTGGCTACGCCTGAACGCCCTCTGGCGCTGGAGTGTGGTCGAACGCTCCCACACCTCCAAGTGGCCTTCGAGGCGTATGGCGAACTCAGTGCCGCGGGCGACAACGCCGTGTACGTGTGCCACGCCCTGACTGGCAGCGCCCACGCGGCCTTTTACAACTCTCCCACAGAGGACCGCCCCGGGTGGTGGGACGGCCTCATCGGCAGGGGGAAGGCTCTGGATCCGGATCGCTACTTCATCGTCTGTGCCAATTTGCTGGGGAGTTGCTATGGAACCACGGGGCCTTCCTCCATCAACCCAGAAAGCGGCAAGCCCTACGCCATGGACTTTCCACCTGTGACTACGCGCGACATGGTGCACGTGCAGAAGCGGCTGCTGGACTCGCTGGGGGTCAAACAGCTGGCTCTGGTGATCGGCGGCTCGCTGGGGGGCATGATCACCTGGCAGTGGCTTGTGGAGTACCCGGACTTTGTGCGGGCGGCCATCCCCATTGCTGGCACGGTACAGGGCTCGCCCTGGATGATTGCGCTGAATGAGGTCGCTCGCCAGGCGATCTACAACGACCCTGAATGGCAAAATGGCAACTATCAAGGCAAAGGACCTGCCGCAGGCTTGGCGTTGGCCAGGATGATCGCCATGATCTCCTACCGCAGTCACCTGCAATTCCACCAGCGCTTTGCTCGGGAGCGGGTAGACCCCACGCAGGCGCGCGAGCTGGAGTTCGACAACCGATTTCAGGTGGAAAGCTACCTCCACTATCAAGGCCAAAAGCTGGTGCAACGCTTCGATGCTCGCGCCTACATTTACCTCACCAAGGCAATGGACCTGCACGATGTGAGCCGCGGCTACGGGTCTCTGGAGGAGGCATTGGCTAGGATCAAGGCGAGGGTGCTGGCGATCGGCATCGATTCGGACGTGCTCTACTACCCGTGCGAGCTTCAGGCCACAGTGGCACAGCTCCGACGCATGGGGAAAGAGGCCGGCTACGAGGAGATCCACTCCATTTACGGCCACGACGCCTTCTTGGTTGAGTACGAGCAACTGAACCGTCTTGTGACCGGTTTCTTACAGCGGAGGTACTCATGCGCGTGTTGAAATTTGGCGGCACCTCGGTGGGAGACGTGGAGCGCATCCGTATGGTTGCACACATTGTAAAGCGGGAAATGAGCGGCGGGGTAGTTTTGGTGTTCTCCGCCATGGGCGATACCACGGACCAGCTTCTCGCCGTGGGACGCCTGGCCGCCCAGGGCGATCAGGCCAAGAGCATGGAAGGCATTGTCGCGTTGCGGCAGATGCACGTCCGCGCGGTCGAAGGGTTGCTGAAAGGCGAGGCCAAGGAGGCGGTGCGGGCATATTGCCGCCACGCTTTTGCCAAAGTTGAGGAGATGGCGCACGGGATGTGGGTGCTGGCGGATTTCTCGCCAACCGTGCAAGACCGCCTGCTGGGCATGGGCGAGCTGCTGTCGAGTCGGATCATTGCTGCCTATCTTGCGCAGCAGGGACTAGGCGCGGAGTGGGTTGATGCTCGTGAATTCATCATCACCGATGACCGGCACACGCGCGCCGAGCCCCTTTTTGCCGAAACGGCGGAAAGATGCCGCCAGGTGCTCCTGCCGTTACTCCACCAGGGAAAACTCCCGGTGACGCAAGGGTTCATCGCCCGGTCGGTTTCGGGTGTGCCTACGACCTTGGGCCGAGGCGGTTCCGATTACACCGCCTCGCTCATTGGCGCCGCCCTGGGGGCAGAAGAGATTCAGATATGGACCGACGTGGACGGTATCCTGACCGCCGATCCGTATCTGGTCCCCCAGGCGCGGCACATCCCGGTGATGAGCTTTCAGGAGGCGGCGGAGTTGGCCTTTTTCGGGGCACGGGTGCTTCACCCCAAGACCCTGCTGCCTGCCGTGGAGCGGTCCATCCCGGTGCGTGTGCGCAACACCCATCGCCCCGAAGGCGAAGGAACGCTCATCCTGGCCCAACCACAGGCCAATGGGCAACGCGTCAAGAGCATTGCCTATAAGGAGGGCATGACGCTGGTCAATTTGCTCTCCTCGCGCATGTTCAAGGCCCACGACTACCTGCGCCAGATTTTCGAGGTGTTTGACCGCCACGAGGTAACCGCTGACCTGGTGGCGACCTCAGAGGTTTCGGTGGCGGTTGCCATTTACGATGCCAGCCGGCTACCGATGATCACCCGCGAGCTGCAAAAGTTCGGCAGCGTCTCCGTCAAGCCGCGCCAGGCCGTGGTGTGTGTGGTGGGCGAAAAGCTGAAAGAGACGCCGGGCATGGTCACGCAGGTCTTCCAAGAGTTAGCCGACATCAAAGTCTCCATGGTCTCGCAGGGCGGCTCAGAGATCAACCTCAGCTTTGTTATCGACGAGGGGGACCTGCCTGTGGTCATCCGCCGCCTGCATCGCAAGTTCTTCGAGTGAGCACAAGGGGTCAGAGGATGATGCGCGCACGAGCAAGAGGGTGGCGAGAAATGGACCGACGCATCCAGGTTGCAGTCCTAGGGGCTACAGGTTTGGTGGGGCAGAGGATGGTGCAGCTTTTGGCGGGTCACCCATGGTTCGAGTTGGCAGAGGTGGCGGCTTCGGAGCAGTCGGCGGGAAAACGTTACGCAGAGGCGGCGAGGTGGTTTCTTGCTGGTGGGTGCCCTGAAAATGCAGGGGACAAGGAAGTGCTGCCCTGCAGGCCCGATAGTGTAAAGGCACCGGTGGTTTTTTCGGCGCTGGACGCGGAGGCGGCCTCCGAGATCGAGTCGGCTTTCCGCCGGGCAGGCAGAGTGGTCATCAGCAATGCGCGCAGCCATCGCTGGGACCCGGAAGTGCCGCTGGTCATTCCCGAGATCAACGCGTCGCACCTTGAGCTGGCGGAGCGGCAGAAACGCACCTACGGCGGTGCCATTGTTACCAACCCCAATTGTACTACGATCGGCCTGTGTCTGGCACTTGAGCCCTTACGCCTGCGCTTTGGTCTACGCCGGGTGATGGTGACGACCATGCAGGCATTGTCCGGAGCTGGCTACCCGGGTGTGCCGGCGCTCGACATCATGGACAATATTCTGCCGGAAATCGCTGGCGAAGAAGCGAAAGTGGAGCAGGAGCCGCGCAAGATTTTCGGTCGTCTCACGGCCACGGGGGTGGAGCTTGCGGACCTCGCCATCAGCGCACAATGCAACCGCGTGGCCACGCGCGAGGGCCATTTACTTTCGGTCTCAGTGGAACTGGAGCGAAAGGCCGACCTTGAAGAGGTGCAACAAGCCTTCATTAGCTACATATCGCCTCTGGCCGGGCTTGGTCTGCCTTCCGCGCCGGCCCGGCCGGTGGTGTTCACCACGGAGCCGTGTCGACCCCAGCCCCTGCGTGACCGCGAGGCGGCTGGTGGCATGGCGGTGACCGTAGGCCGGCTGCGGGAGTGCCCGGTGCTGGACTACCGCTTTGTGGCACTGGTGCACAACACCGTGCGCGGCGCAGCCGGAGGTACGGTGTTGGTGGGGGAATTGCTAGCGGCGCGTGAAGGCGCATAGCCATGCAGTGGAGTGACCGGGCCGGTCGTCCGGCGGGCTTGGGGCATCCGATCTGCCACCGACGTTCGCTGACAGGCCGCTGACCACACCCCCTGATGGTGTGGGTCACACGCCCGCCCAGTGACACTCAGGGTGACGTAGGGGCGACCAAGGAACCGTATGGATTGCGAGGGAAAGTTCCTCGGTCAGATGTTGTCGCTACCGCTCTCCTCAATCTGGACCGCAGTGCCCAGGCCTAGGTCGCTCAGCGCCTGTCGCAGCTCTTCGGCTAAGGTTGAGGCATGCGGGCGAGGAACGGTCACAGAAAACTCGATCCCCAGTGTCAGTTGTTGGCCCATTCGCAATTTGGGCAAAAGCCTTGTACCCAACCGGTTCCAGACCTCGAACGGGATAGTGCCACGAATCCGCAAGGTGGCTTCGGGCGCTCCTGGTGCTGGGAGTGGCTGGGGAGCGGGTGACGCTTCAGGCGCTGGTTGCGCAGTTCCTGCCGCGGTTCCGACTTCGACTGTCGCCGCGCGCCCCTGAGTCTTCAAGGCCTGCGCTTTGTCCCGCGAAAGAAGAAAAACCCCGGCATCAAAGGTGACATCTGCAGTGTCGAGCTCCTCCCTGAACAGAACGCGCTCGTACCCGCCATCCGGCTTCCGGCCGTAGGCAAGCCCGAAATCGCCCCTGCGCACAAACTCGGCGATCTTGGTGCGGAGGGTCGTGTCGGGGTCCAGCAGCCGCGTGAGAGAGCCGTTCAGGAAGCTCTGTCTCAGGATGGACAACGGCCAGGCCCCCGACTCTTTGTGCGCCGGCGGCCAGTTGCGTTCGATATACCCGGCCCCGACTGATTCGCTCAGCAGGGCCTGCGACTTCAAAGCGCTTATGACCCTGCCGCAGAGCGTCTCGCTGCTTGAGGAATGACCGGCCCCCAGGTCGATGACCTTCAGGTTATCGGGCTCCCGCGGGTCGAAAAGCAGAGCGTAGCGGTAGCCACCCCAGACTTCTTCTCTGGCTGCCTCCTCTGCATCTTGACGCTTGGTTCGGACCTCGTTCCGATCACGGGGGTCCATGTCGCCGGCCAGCGTTCCCTGGTCGACCTCTTGTTGCACGCGCTTCCACGCCAGCCACAGCTCCACCTTCTCGCGCAGCTCACGCCCAGGCTTCTTGAGGCACCACACGAGTGCGCCCGGGTAGAGGCGAGGGGAATGGCCGCGCAGCTTGGTCCATTCGCTGATCTGGCGCCGCAGAGGGTCGTTGCCCGTCCACTCAGTTTCAGGATCCACGACCACAAGTGTCAACCGCGGCCTGTCTGGGATCTCGGCCCCGTCCTGGGGAAATGGCTCAATGGGAATGGTCGCTCCCCGGCGGAACTCCTCTTCCACGAGCTTGCGCATGGCCGGTTTGATTTCGGTCTCTTCATCCAAGGATGCCCGGCGGTCGCTAACCACCTTCTTCAACGTGGGTTGGTAGCCGATCTTGAAGCCGTCCGAACCCACCCTTCGGATGAAGAAGGACTTGTTCTCGAGCGCAAACGCGGCGTTATCGATGGATGTGGTATCCAAATCCGGCTCGCCGAGCGCGAACCGGAGCTCCGGCAGGTGGGCGACCTTGTCCGTCTGCCCACCCGAGGACTCGAAAAGGACCGCCGTCCCAACGCGGCGATGGATGTCGCGGAGCGGGCCCTTCGTGTCGGCGTCCAGCGCCCTGGCGTGCGCCTGCTCGCCCGCGATGTCCGCATCGATGGCCGCCACTAGCCGTGACTCGCCCAGTTGGCCGAGGATCGTGCTGCGAAACCCCATGTCGTGGAGCGGAGCGGAACCCAGGGTGATCAGCGGCTCGCGACGTGCCTCGGTAAAGCCGGTGCGGTACGCCCAGGAAACCCACTGCGCCAGCATGGCGAGCGTACCGCGCGTCTGCTGGTACTGCGGCAACGCCTGCCACTTGCGCTGAAACACCGAGATCGTGGCGGGGTGAAAGGGGTAGCACGCCTCAAAGCGGCTGCGCAAGTAGTCCCTGGCCTTTGTCTCCGTGGTTGCGCTATCCACGGCCGTCCATTCAGGCGGCAGCTGCGCCCGCCGCTCGAAACACCAATCGGCATAAGCGCTGGCCACTTCCTTGCGCACGCGCTCGCTGCCAATGTCCTCGAAGAGCCGACGCCGCACAACCTCGCTGATCTCCGTTTCGTCGTTGGCAATCAGGTCCTTGGCTACCCGCCGGACGACCTTGGTAATCTTGTCCTGCCATTGCATGTCCCACTCGGTCATTTCGACCTGACTGCGCGGCAGGCTGATAACGGCGGCCCCGCACGTTATGCCCGTGGTGGCCACGGTCAGATTCTGAATGAAAGCATGGAACTGCTCCGCCATGCCGCGATGGCGGCTCAGAAAATTCAGCACCTCGTCGAAGAGGAGCAGCACCGGCGCGTCTGCTGCCTGGAACACGCGGCTCAAGGCCTCGGTCCCCGGCGGTGTGGTCGTGGCGGCGGGGCCCAGCTCCTTCACGCCCTTGTCGCCGGCCAGTTGCCGGGCGATGTCGATCCATGGGGTCTCGCGACCATCCCGCGGATCCCAGGCATTCCCCACGAACACGGCGACCCGCGCCTGCGGCACGGCGCGAATACCGGCCTCCTTGAGGAGCCTGTTGACGCCGGAGTATTCAGTCGCCTTCGCCCCCGCCGTGACGAGATGGTAGAGCGCGGTGAGCGTGTGCGTCTTACCGCCGCCGAACTGGGTGATGAGCGTCATCACCGGCGCGGTATTGGCGGTCTCGCCGGCGAGCCGCCGGAGCACCATCCCCACGTGCTCCCGGAGCGCCCGCGTCCAGCACGTGCGCGCGAAAAACTGCGCGGGGTCCCTGTAATCCCCAGGCGCAGCTCCGCCGACCACTTGTTCCAAGTGAATGGCGAACTCGTCCGGGTTGAACGAGCGGCCCTCACGAACCTCCTCGCGCGGCGTAGCAATCTTGTACCACGCTTCCATCGGCGTCCTCCTCTATACCCTCTTCATCCGGTCAAACAGATTGGCGGCGGATTGCTTGAGCCGAACCAGGTTCGCGTACGCGACAGGCTCGAAGCCCCGCTCGCTGGCGTACATCCGGTATCGGATGCCGTCGGTGACGATCACGTCGCGTGGAACGCCCAGGCTTTCCACGTATCCTCTCGCCTGCGCTAGCGCCCCCTCCACGCCGGCACCGAGTCGCTTCGCCTCGATGACGAACCGGCAGTTGTCCGGCGTGCGCGGCAGCGCCGCAAAGACCGCAACGTCGATGTAGCGCCACTTCACAGCGATTCGCTCCGCTGGCCAGCCGAGCGCCCGCAGGAACGGCACGACGAAGTGCGCCACAAGCTCATCCTCACTGGGATGGTCACCGAATTTCTGCCCGTCCCAGAACAGTCCTGCCAAGTCCTGCGCCTGGGCCACGACGCTTTCCAGAGCCGCAGGAACCGTTTCCAAGGGGGGCTCTTCCGCCGGAAGCTCCGGCAAGGGCGCTTGCTGCCAATGGGTGGGCGGCGATGCCAGGAACTTGGTCACGTACTCACGAACCGACGCCTTCCACACGCACGAGAAACGCCCCTGCGTAAACACCGACTCACCGAACTCGTAATCCTCCGGAAGACGGCACCATCGAACCCGCCGACAATGCTGGAGGTCGAACCCGTGAACGTCGTCAAAGCGGTCTTCATAGGAGTACTCTCCGGCCACTAGCCCCACGGCCCGGATACGTGCCGGACCGGTTCTGAGCAGTATCGCGTCTCCGTCTGCCATCGTCTGGGCAAACCATGCGATCCGGTCGTCCAAGGCGTAGTCATCCTTGTGACGGTCGGGAGACCACCGCCCCGAATCACCTGGCCACAGCAGGGCCACACCGTGACGGATGAAAAACTCCGCTATGGAGTTCACCATTGCCGCAGGTGGTGTGATCTGCCATATCTTCATTGTTCCGTTGTCCGCCTATCTCGGCACCGCCAAGAGCATGGCATCCAGCAGCCGCTTTTCTTCACATCCCGACGGGTAGAGCGCCGACAGCGCGTTGGCCAGCCGCAGGAACTCGGGGCCCCGCTCTTGCTCGGCCTTCAGCAGGGCGCGCAGCGCGTTGGTGCGACCGCTGGCTTGCAGCAGCATTGCCGCATGCACCCTGTCTAACGTTGTGACGCCTGCGTGCGTCGCGGCCTCCTCACTGATACGAATTCGCCGGCCTCCCGCACGCGGCCTGTATTCCTCAGGCTCAAATCCCGGGAACCACCCAGTGGCATTGGTGTCGCTCGTCGTGAATTGGCGCTCCTCAATCTCGTCCACGCCTTTTTCGCCGAACAGTTGCTTGGCGCGTTCAGACACGGCCAGCAGCCGCACCACGCCCTTTTCCGTTTCGATGATGCGGCCCTCCCACTTGGGCAGGTCGATGCCCAAAGGCTGGGCAAAGCGGCGGACCACGTCAAAGACCAGCAAAAAGCCCTTGGGCTTGGTGGAAGGGGCGTCCCGCCCCGCGTCTTGTTCATCATCTTCTTCGGGTTCGTTATCGTCACCTTCGCCCTCTGGGAGAGGGCTGGTCTGAGGGCCGTTGGAGGACTGCAGGGTCCAGAGGAAGAGCGCCGTGAGGCGGGCGTCCTCTTCCAGCGCACCGGCAACACCGTT
>JAPDPR010000025.1 GCA_034506335.1 candidate division KSB1 bacterium | reverse complement strand
AAGAGTATGCGGCTCTCGTCCCCATTCAAGAACACGGTGAAGGTGGCTTCGGGCGCTTTGTGGCGGCAGAATTGGCCGTCGGCATGGGACACAAAGTTCCTGAAGTAGACCCACTGCGCCTGCAATGACGAGCTCCAGGTGCTCAACGCCACCAGCACCACTGCGGCGACCAAGATGCTCCGGTGGCACATTTGTGGCCCCCGCCTCCGAGGGGGGACGCGTGCCCTGCAAGTTCCTTCCGTCGTTTGCGCAAGCTGATTCATGAACCAACCAATGACCGGTAACTGACGAGCGCGCCGAGGCCCATGATGAGAAGTGCGCCAGCCAGAGAGAGGTAGGCGACCCCCCGCGCTTCCAGGCGGTGTTCTACCAAGTGGCGGGCCTTCACCATCACCAGGCCGATGGCCACCAACACGGAGGCCATGCCCACACTGAAACTGGCTACGAGTGCAAGCCCAAGCGCGACTCTGTGGAGCGAGACTGCCAGAAGCAAAATCACCAGCGCCTTGGGGCAGGGAACCACCCCACTCGAAAAGCCCAGTGCCGCAGCGTGCCACAACGTTGCCCATGGACGCAGAGTCCCACCAACCTCCTCGCGGCAAGGATGAGCGTTGTTCCTGTGTCGACCCCTGGAGTCCAACCAATGGCTGTGGCTGTGGCGTTCTTCGTGAGCATGGGCCGCACCCTGCGGGCCCCTGCCAACTAGGCTCCGCACCCGTACCACAAGCAGCCACGCGCCGATGCCACAAATCGCAACACCGGAAGCCAGAGCGAACCACCTGGCAACGCTCTCAGGCCAGAAAACGTCCGTCACCCACAATGCTACTAAGGCGACCACCAGGACCACCAGGACGTGCGCAAGGGAAAGGCTCAAAGCCAGGGCTACCGCGTCACGGCCCCTCCCCCGACTGCCCACCAAGTAGGCGGCCATGAGGGACTTGCCATGACCAGGTCCGAGCGCATGGAGCGCACCCAGGAAGAAAGCTACCGCCAACACCCCGAGCAAGAAGAGCGGCGAGACCTGTTCGTAGTACAGGACTTCTTTTAGCACATCCTGGTTCATGGGGTCTGCGGCTGGCAAGTGAACCGAACTCTTAACGTGGCGTACTTTCCTTTGCGAATGCGCAAGACCGTCTGGTCGTAAAACACACCGCTGATGAGTACCGTACCCAGCTCACGCTTGATATAGCCGGGGTAGGTAGACACAAACGTAATGGCCGGCGAGCCCACGACCCTTATCTGCAATAGCCGTCCAATGGCGCGTTCTTGTGCTTCCGTCAACGCGACCCGCTCTTTAGCCATGTCAATGAGAAGATTGCCGCCGAGAAAAAAAAGCCTGGGGTCGGCGGTGATCTCATGCACCCCTGCCGCGAGCGCACAGCTATCTACCACGAAGACCATCCGTAATCGCAGAGGAGCAAGGAGGCTGTCCTGAAGCAAACCGGGCGCATCGCACTCCACAAGGCGCACCCGAAAGTTTCGCCCATCTATGGACAACGGCTCCTCCCCAAGGAGTTTGTTCAGCGCGGCACCGAAGGTGGTGAAAAACGCTGCTACCTCCTGTTCGGTGAGGAGGCTATCCGCGTCCGTGTCGATCATGCAACGGGTATGGGGGGCGATTTGGCCCAGATAGAG
This sequence comes from candidate division KSB1 bacterium, assembly GCA_034506335.1. Classification (NCBI taxonomy): domain Bacteria; kingdom Pseudomonadati; species Candidatus Zhuqueibacterota bacterium. The sequence continues at coordinate 46,167 of JAPDPR010000025.1, read as the reverse complement.
CGACTCGTATTGGATTGTGACCAGGGTCGGGTCTACGTGCACCCACACCTGATCACGCATCTCCTCGGGAGTTTGAGAGAAGCGATAGTCGTGACTCCATATTGGCGAGGATGACAGCAGCAGGCACAACAAAGATACGCGCCAGCACCTGCAAAGCTTGAGGGCAATGGGTGCAACCTGGCGCCTTAGGAAAGCGCAGTGACAAAGGGCAGCAGACGCTATGCGGAAGGGTCCCCCAGACCTGTGTGTGATCCCTTCCAAGGCTCAAAACTGGGCGTTGATACCGATGCGCTGGGCCGCCCCCAACAGGCTGAAGTCGCTGTAGGCATAGTCCAACCGCAGGCGCACCCCCGCAAGGTCAAGTTGGAGTCCCCCACCAAATGCATATCGGGCCACGTCATGATTGAGGTGGTAGCCACCGCGCAGGAACAGGAGCCGTTGGTAGGACCACTCCGCGCCCAGGTCACCCAAAGGGCGCCCGTCGTTCGGTTTTACCGCAGAAAAACTCACCGCCAGCGTTTGCGTCGGTCCGTCGATGGCATTCATCGCCAAGCCAAAGGTGAAATTTGTCGGCAACGGATATGACTCATGCACAAACTTGACCTCGGAGCCAAAGTTGGCGATCTTCATCCCGAAGCGAAAGCCGCGAAAGTGCGTCACGTAGAGCACGCCAATGTCGGCGGCCACTGCTTCGCCCACAAAATCGGAATAGAGCGACATGCGGACGTAGTTGAGGCTCCCACCAAAGGTGACCCGGTCTGTCAGGTAACGCGCGTAACTGAGGCCCACGCGATAGTTGCCTGCATAAAAGGTCTCGCCTGTGCCGTCCGGCTGGAGGGGCGTTCGCACCATCATTTCGTCAGTGTAGAGGGCGGTTGCCGACAGGGCGAAAGTGCCGTTCCTCCCGAAGGTGTGCGCTGCGGCCACAAAGTCGTGGTTGATACCAGCAAACCACCCAGTATGGGTGAAGGCAACAGCGTTACTTGGGATCCACGCCAAAGCCGCTGGGTTGTAGTAGGCCGCTTCGGCGCCCTCCACCACCGCAATGAAAGCATCGCCCATGCCTGCGCCCCTGGCACTGACGCCGATCTTGAGGAACTGGGCATCAGTGCTGCCAGGTCGCTCGTACTGCGCCCATGCAGCCAGGGGCAGAGCCAGGAACAGGCTAAGCAGCGTTTTCAACCTTCTGCCGTTCTTGCTTCGCATAAGGCCCAACGTCCTCTACTTGATCACTACAAACTTGCCCACCTGCACTTCCCCAGTGTGCTTGTCCTCTACCGAGAACAGATAGATCCCGCTGGAAATGGCCTGCCCCACCGCAGAAGTCAGATTCCAGTCCTCATAGCCTCGAGTGGCATCGTCATGCTCGATGGTGGTCACAAGGTCACCGGCAAGCGTGTAGACCTTTATTGTGCAGTGCGCCGGAAGATTGATAAACTGCACCCGTCGGTCCTGTTCCATCCAGCGCTTGCGGGTTCCCGCTGGCTTTTCCCACTGCGGATTGTACTCATGATAGGCCACATCCCCGCGGTAAGGGTTGGGCACCACGGCCACTTGACCGACGCGTTCCGGCGGCGGCGTTCCTGGTACCACCCGCTTCGCATTGGCTGTGACGCTGGACTCCTGCGACGGGAAATTGGTCACCGAGTCCGGCTTTGAGAAGGCCGTCACGCTGTAGTAGTATTCCACATTGTTCACCAGGCCCACGTCCGTGTACTCATAGGCCAGCCCCGTGTTCTGCCCGTAGCGATTACCTGGTATGTCGTATTCGGCCAATAATGTCCACGGCCCCTGCGCGCTCACCGTGCTCTTGTACACGCGGTACCCTTCAAACGGCTGGGGGCTGTGGTCACCGCGGTAAGGATCATGGTACTTCTCAGGGTCAGCCTCCCCAGCTAATGGCTTCCACGACAGAGTCACACGGTGCGAAGCCGGATAGACGCGGAGCGGCGGGCGTGGAGGCGGAAAAGGCACGCGATACCGCCGGTCCCGCAAGAACTCCAAATACTTGGCGTTCTTCATGAGACCGGCCATCCCCATCCCGAATACCTCACCGATTTCAAAGTGCAGCGTGTCACCCACCTCAAGTCGGCGGAATGGCCCAAAGGCAATGGAGATGTGCGCCCGCTCGATATCCGGTCGGTTCTGCATGATCTCGCCGCTGGCCATCCCCAGCCGGTAACGAACCGGGTCCCTCCCCCACCCGGCCAAATCCTCGTGGTTGTACCACTTGAAGGTCCACTCGAGCGTACTATCTGCCGGATACAGCACCTTAATGCCGATAGGGCTAATCGCCGTACCATCATCGCCACCAGGGTTATCCTCTCCGACGGCCATGAATTGCTCGGGGAAGAAGTAGGTATGCTCGTCCAAAAAGTTGAGGGCAGCATCGTTGTTGCCGATCTCCCCATGCAGCCAGAAGCCCACATAGACTTCCCGGAGCGGGAACCTGGTAGGCATGACGTTGTAATTGAACACGATGAACTCATCCAACGGCGGTGAGCTCCACGCGTAACTCCACTGGATCACATCGAGGTACATGGGCGTGTGGTCGGTGACGTTGAGAATGTTGTAGTCACTATAGCGACAGACAAAGTCCTGATCGGAGACCGCGGCGTACCTGGGCCAGTAAGGGATATCCACCGTGTCCCCCTTGGTCACCACCCAGACCGTATCCCACGGTTCAGCAGTGGGGAAAAACTCATGAGGGGTAAAGTGGGTACGCGAGACTGAGACCAGCGTGTCGCCCGAGGGTGTGATCGCGCCAATCCAGATGCCACCCTGGTAGACGTGTTCCTCGTTGCTGCCAGGGGGCATCTCACAGTAAAGGAGCCCAGGGTAGCCTGCGCGCACGTTCTCATGCGTGTCGTCGAGGGTGCCCATATTGGTCACCAGTTGCCTGACCTTGCCCACGTTGTGCAATTTCCAATCCAGGTTGGTCCACTGCGCGTAGAGCGGCCCACCCCAGAGGAGTGCGCATGCGGCCACGATCAGCCAGCCGGCCACCCTGCCTATGCTGGCGCTGTCCAGCTCAGTGCCGATCAGAAAGCTCCTTCTGCCTCTTGCTCTTCTCATCCTTCTCATTTGATAATCACAAACTTGCCCACCTGCACCGCCCCTGTCCGTGTGTCCTTCACCGTGAACAAATAGATGCCACTGGAAACAGCCTGGCCCACTGCCGAGGTCAGATTCCAATCCTCATACCCCTTGTAAGGGTCATTGTGGGCGATGGTGGTCACCTGATCGCCCGCAAGGGTGTACACGGTTATCTCGCAGGCCTCGGGCAGGTTGATGAACTGGATGCGCCTGTCCTGCTCCATCCATCGCTCACGCGTCCCTTTCGGGCGTTCCCACCGCGGATTGTACGAGTCGTAGGCAATATCACCACGGTAGGGATTAGGTACCACCGCTACCTGGCCCACGCTGGCCGGCGGTTCTGTGCCAGGCACAACCACCTTCACGTTGGCGGTCACGCTGGACTCTTGCGACGGAAACCCAGAGACCGTGTCGGGCTTCGAGTACGCCGTCACCGAGTAGTAGTATTCCAGGTTGTTGAGAAGACCGAGGTCTGTATACTCATAAGCAAGACCTGTGTTCGCACCAAACTGGTTACCAGGCACGTCATATTCCGCCAGGAGCGTCCACGGGCCAGTGGGGCCGACAGTGCTCTTGTACACGCGATACCCTTCAAAGGGCTGGGGGCAGCTGTCTGCGCGATATGGGTCTTGGTACGTCTCCGGATCGGTATCTCCCGCGAGAGCCTTCCACCGCAGCACCACCTGGTGGCTTCTGGTCTCCACCCGAAGCGGGGGACGCGGGGGGGGAGAGGGCACTTTAAACTCGTTAGCCACCAACCAATCCATCCGGTCGGCATTCTTCAGCAAACCGTTCAACCCTTTGCCCAGAAGTTCGCCCACGTAGAACTGGACCGTGTCGCCCACACCCAAGCTGAAGGGACCGAAGGCAATGAAGAACTGGGAGCCGATGGGGTCAAGCTGGTTTTGCATGATGATCCCAGCCGCCATTTCAGCATATCGCTCTGGATCGCGCGCCGGAGGACCAAAGTCGGGATTTTGAATCCAGTTAAAGGTCCAGCGGAGCTTCGCCATGCCCTCGGGAGGATAGATCTTCACGCCGATTGGGCTGTATGCGTTCCCGTCAGTCCCACCAGTAGCATCGATCGACACGCCTAGATGCCGATCCGGGTAGTAGACCGAATAGTCATCCAGGGCAAACCCCCACCCTTCTCCCCGATAGCCTACGTTGCCGTCCAGCCAGTAGGCGATCCACACATTCTGCAGGGGTTTGGCGGTCGCGGTCACCCGGTAGTTGAAGACAATCATCTCATCCAACGGCGGAGAAGCCCAGGCGTAGCTCGCTTGAATGACGTCCACATAAAGCGGCGTATGCAAAGCGATATTGGTGAGATGAAAGTCAGCGTAACGGCAGACAAAATCCTGGTCGCCCACTGCCGTGTAGCCTCGCCAGTAGGGAATATCCACCGTGTCCCCTTTCTCCACCACCCACACGGTATCCCACCTCGCTTGGCTCGGAAAAAATTCCACATCAGAGTGCCAGCTGGTGGTCACGGAGACCGCCGTGTCGCCGCCCACAATTGCTCCCACCCATATGCCCCCTTCGCCCACATGTTCCTCGTGGCTACCCGGTGGAAATTCGCAGTAGATGAGCCCTGACCAGCTCCCCCACAGAACCCAGGTGGGCCACAGAGAACCGATGTTGGAGACAAACTGGCGAACCTGTCCCACATCATGCAGCTTCCAGTCAAGGGCAACGCGGGCCTGCCCATGGCTGGTACAAGGCAAGACCGCAACAAAGAGAGCAAAGCTGAACACCACCCAGGACAATCGCAAGCGGCCTGGGCTCACTATGGGCTGCCTAGAATCGGCACCCATTACCCAGCTTCTAGTCCAATGACCAGTCAATGCTCGTCCCAATCTTAACATGACGGCCTGTTGAGAATTGGCGTGGGTCCATGAGGTTGTAAATCTTGTGCCAGCTCAGGTACTGGTAGACATTGATCGCCGTGAGCTGCGGATCCACGTCTCCATACTTGTACGGCTTGCCGGTCAATGTGTTGAAAGCATAGCTGATCTGCGTATTCTTCTGGTCGAACAGATTAAAAATGTCCACGAACACCGACAAGCGTACAGAACCGAAGCTAAAGGACTTGCGAACCTTTGCGTCGGTGGACATGGTCCAGGGCCCGCTTGCCGAGTTCTCGATCTTCTGGGCCACCACTGGATCCAAGGTGAACGGGGTGTACGGCTGCCCAGAGGAGGCCCGCGACAAAATGGTGATATTCCAATTGTCCGGCAGCGTGAGTCCAAAAAGCTTCGGGTGCTTGCGAGGTGGCGCCTCCAGCATGGCCTGGAGGATGAACTGGTGACGCACGTCCCAGCTCAGCCGCCGCTCCCGGATAGGTAGCGGAAAGTCGGTCAGCGAGCGGATGTAGTTCTCAAAGGCCGAAGAGGAGTAGCCGGTGGCCCATTGAACGGTATAGCTCAGTTTGCCAGAAGTAAAGTTTGAATAGCGCTTGGTCGTCTCGAACTCCAATCCGCGTGCCCGGGCGTAGCCCTTGTTGTCGTACAAATACACAGGAAGCCCCAAGGCTGCCCGGAGCTGAGTGGTCTCCACCTGCTGCGAGATATCCTTGGTGTAGCTCTTCACATCAACCGCCCAGTCGCGCAGGAACTGATGCGTGAAGCCAAACTCGTAGAGAATGGTCTGCTCAAAGTCCAAGAAGGGATTGCCGGTGAAACCACCTGTATAAGGATCACGGTACATGTACTGCAACTCAGGAAGCTGATTAAAGTGCCCATAGGAGAAAAAGATTACCGTGCGATCCGAGATGGGGAACGAAATGCCGAAGCGAGGGCTTACCTTGTACTTGAGCTGCTTCCAGTTGGCGCGCAGTCCAGTGGCATCCTCCCACGCCTTCTTCCAAGCCCTGTTCTCCACTGTGGAGCCTAACAGAAACCAATCCGTTCGGACTCCCGCATTGATGATGAGCGACCCTTTTTCAAACTTATCCTGGAGATAGAAACCTCCGCTGGTCGGATACGCGGTGAACACCCAGCGGTTCTGCCCAAACTCCTTAAAAGGACCGTTGGGCGCAATGAATGGCGGTTCGTTCTTGAACACGTAGAGCCCATAGTTCGAGAGCTTAACGCCCCCGTCTTGAATATCGATGTAGTGGATGTCGTTGTACTGAACCAACACGCCGGACTTGATCAAGTGATCCGGGTGGATCTGGGACGTAATATCCGCTTTGAGGGTGAAGGTTTTGGTCTTGTCATCTCGCCATATGTTCTGGTAGCTCTGTGCGTCGAAGAAACCGTAGCCGTCAGTGGTGGGTGCCTTGATTATTGATTTCAGCGAATCGGGGGCGCCGGAGAATGTGCGCACGTAGGTGTAGTAGTCATACTCCAGACCGTCCTTGTAGAAGCGCCAAAAGTCCGCCGGCGTCTTGCCGTCCAGCGACCCCTCATAGTCCACCCGTAGGTAGCCGAGATTGATGTTATAGAACGTGGAGGGCGACAGCGTGTGGTTCAGCCGCAGCATCAGGTTCTCGTTCCTGCGCGCATAGTCGGCGGTGTGGTCGGGGTAGTTCTTCCACAGCCAATCAAAGCTGCTCCAACTCTTCCATGAGCCGTTGTATGAAAAGCCCAGGTCAAGCTGCGGAGTGAGCTGCCAGCCAAGCTTCGCGTTGAAATTGCCATCGTTGTCCTGCTTTTCCCTGACCTTGAGTCCCAGAATAGTGATATCGTCGCGTCGGCGATGGTTGTTGTAGGGGGTATCGGAAAGAGTTCCGTTGCCGGAGAGGAAAAAGCTCATCTTCCCAGGGAAAGGCACTCCCAACTTGCGGAGGAGACCAGTTAAAGGCTCCGGCCCACCCAAATAGAAGGAGCCATAGTCGGTTGCGTAGGTATTGAGCATCTCCGAGGACTTGTATTCAACGCCTCCTTCCAAGCGCTGCCCGCCGGAGCGGGTAGTGATGTTCACTACTCCGGACTGGGCCTGACCATACTCAGCGTTGAAGGCCCCGGTGAGCAGCTCCATTTGCTTGATGTCGACGACGTTCAAATTGAGCACATCGCGGCCGCCATAGATAGGGTGGGTCACTGGCACGCCGTCCACCATGAAAAGGATCTCTCCACCGCGCCCCCCGCGCACGTGGATGTCCTTCACGCTCTCGTCACGCACCTGTAACTGGGTGCCATCACCGAAGCGGATGGCCTGAGGCGCAGCGTCGATGATCGTGCCTCCTTGCAGCAAGAACAGATCGGTCGTCCTCTCGAAACCTGGCGTCTGCTCGATCTGTTCGCGGCTGGTGGTCTTACGCGTGGAGGTGATGTCCAACTGCACCAACGGCTCCTCGGCCACCACCACCAGCTCCGGAAACTCAATGGCCGTGGATTCTAACTCAAAGTTCACCCGGGTGGTGAGGTCAACCTTCACCTCCACGTTGGCCACCGTCTTGGTGTGATAGCCGATGTAGGAAGCAAGTACCTCGTACCTGCCTGGTGGCACTTGCAGGATATAGTAGGCGCCTTTTATGTCTGTGGCGGCTCCCAAGGCGGTGCCCCTCACCATCACGTTGCAGCCGACCAGGGGCTCTTTGGTCTGCTTGTCGATGACCACCCCAGCAATCTTGCCCGTGTTGCCTGCAAACAGCTGCTGCACACACACGGCGAGTGCGCAGAGCGCCCACAAAGCGTGTCGCTGCCTCACCGGCATTTTTGCCCTCATACCCTTATCTGATCCCATGAGGCCTCAATAGCCAAGACTCCTGAGCATCTCTCGCGCCATGCGCGCGGCATCCTCCTGCTTGATAAAGAACATTGGAAAGCCCAACACGATGGCGTCGAAACTGGTTCCATAGTAGCGAATTCCCACCGGGTAGCCGCGGTAGGTGGGAATCCCCACGTAATCATCGTTCTTGTACCGCCAGATGACGCTGGTAAAGCCGGCTCGACGCGGCATCACATTCACGTACTGCAGCCCGATAACGGGGATCGACGTCAGGTAGGACTCGGACAACTTTAGGGAATCCACCCGGATGTCGCTGAAACGCAGCGTGTCGCTCGAATAAGCGCCATTAAAGTCCGGAATTGGCGGCGATTCATCGGCCACCATGATGTGCAGATAGTCGTAAATAAAATCGCCCTCGCGAAATGCCTTCGGGAATGGCTCCGCATGGGCAAACGACTTGAGAATGCGCCAGCCGCCCATGATAAAGTCCCCGCCGACATTCAAGTAGTCAATGATGTCGTTGATGTGGCGCGGAAGCTGATGCACGTCCCGCTCGTACGTGAAGTAGTTGTCAGCATGCCACACCACCAGCTTGTACTGCCCCAGCACTTTCTTCGGCGGCATGCCATTCTTCTCAAAGTCCCAGGAATCGCGTGTACCAAAGATCCGCGCGTAGAAGCTGTCGACGTCCGCGTCCTTGTAGCTCAGGCCAAAGGGGAACTTGGATTCAATTGTCTCATCGATGATGAGGATTGACTTGCTGAAAGTCGGCCTCACCAATTCTACGACGACCGCGTCGCCCACTGGGTCCACCAAATTGGTGTTGTCCCGGCAGGTGGCGCGGAGCGTATGCTTCCCTTCCAGCGGGCTAAAGTATTCGGGGCCAATGTAAACTGAGGTGTCCGGCATCCAATGCCACTCGCCGTCGTCCACCGCCCACGCATATTCCACCACCTCGCCGTCCTGATCACGGGCACGGAAAATGAGCTGAATCCCCAGCCACCAGTCTGTGGTCTGGTCAATGGCAAAAAATTGTTGATTGTTCGTTGGGGTTAGGATCTCTGTGGTTGGAAAGACCGTCTGGTACGTGTAGAACCACTTTTCCGCCGGTGTGGGGTCTACGTCTCCGTCATTGTCCACTGCGCGCACCTGAAAGCGCTGGCGGTTCAGCAAGTCGCTGGACTCGAAGGCAATTGTCTCGCGAGTCTGGTCGGTGCTCTTCCACTCCTGGACCGCGGAATCCCCGCGCATCACGTGGTAGGTGATGTAACGGTACTGGTAGCCGGCGATGTATCCATCATCGTCTTCCCCATCCCAGTGCAGGGTGACGAGGGCAAACAATGTGTCCCCATCCACCGGTATGTTGGCCAGCGTCGTGTTTGGAGGAATGTTCGGCCGGGCAGGTGAAGTCTTCCGTTCACAGGCACCCACGCCCAGGACAAGGAACACAGCCACCACACAGGCGGTCTTCACAGCAGACTTCATGAGCTTTGTCACCTCATGCTCAGGTCCCACTTCCAGGTTGCCCCCCAACTCACAGATTCTTGACGGCCACCACTTCGACATCAGGAATGAAAAGGTAGCTATCCCTGTAGCGACGCACGGAACGGAACGGACGAATGCGCACTTCTACCTCCGTAACTCCATTTTCTTCCACATGGAGTGCAACTGGGAGTTCCACGAAGGGGCTGATGTCTGTAGGCGCTTTCACGGGAATTTCGAAAGTGCCCAGACGCAGGATGCGCGGTGTCATGCCAAAGGTGATCTTGTCATAGGAAAAGGGCGGCACATGGCTTTCGTAGATGGTAAACTTGTGGTATTGGCCGCCTACGCGCTTGATGATATTGTAAACGACATCCTGCTGCTGGTAGGCGCGGGGGTTGGTGTACAACAGAGCGAAGGCACTGTCGTTGTAAACCTTGCCCTGGTAGACAGTTACGCCGAAACTGTCCCCTTCTGCCACTCGCACGGTGTCCTTGACGATCACAATCGAGGTGTCAGCCGGGTCAGATTGGAGTGTGACACGCAGGATACCAGGCTGGGGCGATACCTCAACCCCAGTGTCGCATCCGCTCGCACCCAGGACAAGCAAGGCACCAACCGCCCACAGGGCGCCAATCACACGCTCGCTTCTACGCATGCTCATGAGACCTCTGCGCAATGGTGAACAGAGAGCATCCACCGCCGGCAAGAGTCCACCTGCTAAGGGGACGCACTCTCTACCGACAACAGGACAAGGAAAACAGAGCGAGGGGATGGACTTTGGTCCACCCCCTCGCCCTCTCATTGACTAACGGACCAGCAACATCTTGCGGGTAGCGGTGAACCCGTCTGCTTCCAGACGATAAATGTAGACGCCGCTGGCCACGTCCCTACCCATTTCATCCTTGCCATCCCAGGTCACTACATGACGGCCCGGCACAACCTCCTTGTTCACCAGCGTCTTGACCCTAGCGCCCAGGAGATTGTAGACTGCCAACGTAACCTTGGAGCGACAAGGAACTGCAAAGCGAATCTCCGTGGTGGGGTTGAAGGGGTTCGGATAGTTTTGCGCCAGCTCGTAGCGGGCAGGCACTTCGGCCACCGACGGTTCTACGCCCGTGAACCTATTGTACAGCCGGGCAGCAGGATAGTTGTAGATCTTGATGTTGTCCAACCGACCCTGGAAGAAGGGCGGGTAAGTGCCACCCGCTGCCTTGCCAATGCGCAAAGGAGCGTTGCGCAATCGCACCGGCGTGTTAGACGGGAGGAACCGTCCGTAAAGCTTATTGCCCGCTGCATCCTCCAGCAGCAGCGAACCGATGCACACAGCAGGGAAGCCGGGCGGCGCATCCTGCACCTCAAAGACCACGTGGTACCACTTGCCGGGCTCCACCTGCGCCGTAGTCGTCAGCGTGATCGTCCCGTCCACAATGCCCTGCACGTGCCGGTTGTCGTCAAAGCGGATCTGGTAGTTATTGTCCGACCAGGTCTGGGCGGTTGCCGGCCTGTTGATGATCCGGCAGTAGTTCTCGATAGTGTCCGCCTTGAACCACAGATCAACGCAGAACTCCGTGCTCGACAGGAAAGGTGAGTCGACTTCCAAGTAGCTGGAATCACCCTCGAGGAACAACGAGTAGTTCCCAGCCGCGGCATCGGTGGAGTAAGTCGGCGCCCCAACCACGGTGACCGGATTGTGGTACGGCGATGCATCCACCGGCACACCCGCACCTTCTTCAAACCCAAGGTCGAGAATAGTGGTGTTGGGGCTGTAGATACCGAAGGTGTAGTACGGCATTGCTCCCCATCCGGCGTCGCGCGGGTACGCAAAGGAGAGCCCCTGGTTGTCCACCGCTTCCACGTAGTACTTGACGATTGAACCTAACGGTTGCTGCGGGATGGCCGCCGCGAAGGAATCACCCGCTACATGCGTCATCGGCACTGGGGTCCATGGGCCGCTGCCCACCGCGTAGTAGAGCGTTACGCTCTGGATCACAGACGCCATCAGCGTGTAGGCGTTAGCGCCGATGGGATAGCTCGTCACATCCGCCGTCTGGTTAGGCATGACCGTAACCGAGGAGACGATGGGCGGCACGGGGTACTCGCGCACCACATTGCTGATGCGGATTTCGTCCACAAAGCCATCCAGGAAGGAATCTCCGCCACCGCCTGCGTAGCCGATGTGCAAGGGTTGATTGGTCGTAATCGGCGTTGGGTCTGCTGCGCCAAAACTCAGGTAGTCGGCCACGGCGAAGGTGCGAAGGTTCCGCTGCGCGTCATGAATGATGGTCAGCAGCACATGTTTGGTTGTGTCGCGGATGAACGCCATGTGGTACCACTGGCCTGGCACCATGGTGTTGTCTGGGGAGTTGGCCTGCGGCCATGCGTCCTGAGAGGCCGTATGATAGCCACAGCTGAAAAACCGCGTGGAGCCCCACATCTCCACGAAGTAGTTGGGCCGCCAAAAGACCTCATCGCCCGTCTTGATGACCAAGCGCGGTACCCAGCGCCAGTCATCCGAGCCTTCACCAAAGGTAAAGATGTTGATCCACCCTTCGATGGTCCAGTTGCCCGTGAGGTCCAAGTACTGCGTATCGGCAACGGTCACATAGGCCGAGTCGGTGCGTGAGTCATTGTCGATGCGCAGACATTTGTTTAGTCCAGGAATCGGGTTGGGCAGGAAGAAGAAATTGGTCATTGCCCCGTGAAACTCGCCGTCTGCAGAAAACTGCGCGGCGTTCTTGAGGTCCCCGTCAAAGTGGAGCAGCAACATTGTGTGTTCGTCGGGCGTGTAGGGCCCGCCGATCTGTTGCGCGCTGACGACCGCCGCCAACACCCCAACAAGCATTGTCACCTTGAGCGTGAGCAATCTTGTCATCGAGGCACCTCCTCTCTCCAGTTTGTCACCTGTTACTCCCCAGGTGCGCACTATCACTGGTGGCACTCAAGCCAGCCCCCTCACTCTGCCGACTCGCATCACCTCCTTTTCCATAGCCTCTTTTCCGCCTCCGGCCACGCCCAAATCCCTCCACGCACTCCAGAGGTGGAGATTCGCAAAGGCTGACATAAAATACGAAAATGAGCCGCCTTTGTCAAGAATATTTTCAGCTGGCACAGGACATTTTGGGAGGAGAACGGCTAACCTCCGTCCGCGTGCGTTACTTCGTCAGCGAGGCCTTCGTAAAGAGGTAATCAGGAATGTGCAGGTCAAACTCAATCGATTCGACAATGAACTCTGTTCCTTCGCCTGCCTTGAGCACATCCTTGAACCAAATGCGCATCGGGAACCATCGTCCCTGCAGGCGGCGCACATCCCTGAGCTCCATGCGCTTAAGGAGCTTGCCGCCCCGGGCGAAGAGTTCCGCCCGCAGAGGGACCATCCGCTCCTTGTCCACCCACATCTTCCGCGAATGGTAGGCCACTTTTTCCGACGTAGCAACAAGGGCCACGACCCAGCAGTCACGCCCATCGACCACCTCGCTGCCGGTAACCTCAGCGCGATACAGATGACTCAACTTGGGGTCCTCCAACATGTCCTCGTACGACAGGTCCGAGCCCATCACCGACTGGCGCAACATGTGCCCAGCGATCTGAATGGTGCGGTCCGTGGACGGGGAGTACATCCACAACCTATCCCCAATTTTCAGCATTTTCGTGCCCTTCTCCCGAGGCGGAGCCAGGTACTCGGTGAACGACTTTTCCGTGCCCTGAATCCATGACTTTGCCTCGATAGTCCGCACCTCTCTCCTGCCCCGAATGACCATCTTCGACACCAACACCCGGCTTGTGGAGCTGAGATTCTCGTCAAGTCTCGCCAGTATCCAGTCGCCGGACGGGGTCTGGGCAAAGGTTACAAGAAACGGCGCTGACAAAAAAAGCAGAACGGAGTTGCAAATGCTCAGCATCCCATTCTTTACGGCACTCATGATTCAAACTCCTTGAAGAGCTGGGCGGTCTCGCGTTTGTAGATGCGAATGCCGGAAAGGGCAGTCCCCAACATGGTGGAAAACAGTCCAGGAACAAATCCGAGGTAGAAGCTTGCGGGTGTAACCCGCGCCCGCACCACGTTGGAGAACATCAGTGAAGAGCTCCTGAAGAACCTGCCCATGTCGATGCCCTTCACCTGCAGCACGTAGACAACGGCCAGCCCTGCCAGTGTGCCCAGAACCGAGCCAACGAGGCCTATGCACAGAGATTCGGCCAACATTGAGCGGTAGATGTGCCCTTTGTCTTCGCCGATGGCCAGGCGCACTCCCACTTCCCCGTGGCGCCGAAGCGCACCCAGGAGCCCAGCGTTCCATAGCACCAGCGACATGGCCAGCACAAAGACCACCACCATGATACGCGAGAAAACCCCGACGTAGGACAGGTATTCTCCCAAACCTTGCTGCTCGCCGAGGGTCATCATTATCGGAGAAAACTCTCCGGTGTCCTTTGCGTACTCCTGATTGAAGCGCTGCGCTACCGCCCGTGCCGCCGCATTGCGATAGACCCGATTGCGGAATAGACCGAGAACCTCACTTGCCCCGTCCTCCATGTCAAGGAGTTGGCGCGCGTCGGAAAGGTCCATCAGCAGCGCACCGCGGTCCATAGGACCCACCCCGAAACGGACCGTCCCTGCCAGCCGGAAATTGCCAATCGCCATGGCACCATGCATGGAAGAACCGATGAGGGTGAGCCGGTCGCCGGGAGTAAGACCAAGCCGCTGCGCCAGCTCCTCGCTCAGCAAAACCCAGCCGGCCCGTGGAGGCACGTCCCCTCGCACGAGCGCCCTTGGAACGTTGAGGGTGGAAAGTTCGTTGTGCTGCGAAAGAAGGTCTGCAGCGATAGCCACAGCCGGCCCCTGCGCCTTGGTTTCGCCCTGCTCGTCGGGCACATCGACCAACGCGGTGAAACGGATTCGTGCCACCCAGTCGAGCTCGCGTTCCTTCTGCCGCAGTTCTTCTAGCAGTTTTTCCACGCCTAGGAGGGCCAAGTCGTTAGGGAATTGATCCTCCTGTTCGGCGTAGGCGCGCGTAACCACCCGCACATGCCCGGTGGAAAAACGAGCGGACGTATCCACGAAATCGTGCATCACTCCGCCGAGCCAGCCATGAAGCAGCACGGTCAGCGCCACACCGAGGGTCACCACCAGCAAGGGGAACAAGCTCCTTGATGGGTCCCGTAAGAGCCCTTTGATCAGAAAGCGGATCATGACGTACGCCCTCGCAACGCATCGGTGGGGCGGAGCTTGGCGATCTTGCGGGCCGGCAAGAAGCTCACTATGGTGACCGCAAGGAGCACCAAGACCGTAGTGCCCACCACCAAGCCTGCACTGTACGCGGGGAAAATGCGCTCTGCAATGGCCATGCCCATGCTGTCGGACACTTCTCTGGGCAAGCTGAGGCCCTTCACGGCAAAGTAGAGCAAAAGAGGGATGCCGTAGGCTGCTGCCACCACGGCTGCTAATACCCCATGCATCGCGCCCTCTGACGTGAACAGCGCCACTACCTGTCCGCGCGTCATGCCGAGAGCGATGAGAGTGCCGATCTCCTTACGGCGCCGCCAGATGGACAACACCTGGGTGTCGAAAATGGCCAACAAGGCCAGGGCCATAAGGACAAAGTAGAGGATGGCCGTGCCTCCGCTCTTGGCACGAATCATCGCCTCAATGTCCTGCAAGAGAAACTCCTGGGACTTGAACTCCCACCCAAGCGCACCCTCTGTGACGCCGCTCGTTGGGGAAGCTACCACGAGAGTCGCTTCTTCGGGCATGTCCAGCATCCGCCGCAGATGCTCCAGTGGAATCCACAGCTGACCGTTGTCGACGGTGCCCACGTCTGTCTTCATGATCTGCACGATCTTCGCTTCCTGCGCGTCGAAAGTGCCATGTCGGTCCCGCCAGCGGACCGTGAACACGTCGCCAACACTGAGGTGGCAGCTCTGCGCCATGCGCCTACCCACAATGGCGGGGATCTCTGGGCCCTCGTAGAGAAGAACAGCACTGGGAATCTTGAGGATGCGCTGTCCGGGGTCGATCCCTTTGGCCAGAGCGCTCTGCATCCGCCCGGATGGGTAGATGCTCACTTGGGCAACGAGGATTGGGGTGAGCTCGCCGCGTTCCACGCCTTCACGCAGCGGCGCCGGTAGCGGCCCATGTGCTTGCTCAAGGGTAAACGGGTCGTAAGGGTCATAGGCAGGGTGCCAGAACTGCCCCCCTCCGACCTCCCACGCGATAGTATCGCGGCGCGCCTGCTTGTTCCATCCTTGCAACACCCCTTGGTACCAGATGATCACCACGAAGGAGAGCGACAGCACCACCACGTTCAACCAGGTACGAAGACCAGCACCGAGCAGGTTGCGCAGCGCAAGCTTTAAGGTCGTCATTGCCCGCTGCCTCCCTGTGTGGGCTCACACCGCTCATCACTTTCGACGCGCCCATCCACCAGCCTGATCTTTCGCCGCAAATATTGGATGACCTTCTCATCGTGCGTGGCAAAAAGAAAAGTTGTCCGAAACTGACGATTGAGCTCGACCATGGTCCGCAAGATGTGGTGCGAATTCTCTGCGTCCAGGTTGGCTGTGGGCTCATCAGCCAGGACGATTTCCGGTTTCTTGACCATGGCGCGGGCAATTGCCACCCGTTGGCACTCTCCACCTGAAAGCTGCGCAGGACGAGATTGTGCCTTGTCGGCCAGTCCCACCCATTCCAAAGCCTCCCAGACTGCCTTGCGTCGCTCCCGCGCTGGCACTTTCAAAAGCAAAAGGGGAAACTCCACATTCTCGTACGCGGTGTACACCGGCAGTAGATTGAACGTCTGGAAAATGAACCCAAGATGTCGGTTCCGCAACTGGGCGGCCTGCCTGTGGTTCAGCTCGCCGATCGAATGACCTAAGACAATAACCCGCCCCTCCGAAGGGGCGTCCAGAGAGCCGATGATGTTTAGCAGAGTGGTCTTGCCCGAACCGCTTGGCCCTACTACGCCCGCGAACTCCCCCCGCTCGAAGGTCAAGTCGACGCCTCGCAGGGCCGAGAAGTAGCCTTTACCCATAGGGAAGCGTTTCACCAGACCCTCGATGGTGATGAGCTTTGTATCATCCATTCCCTGTCTCCGCCGCCTCGCTGCCTTTCCAAATCAATGGTTGAACACCACAAGAAGCTGCACTCCCTTTCCAAGAAACTGAGACTCAGGCCTTTCTTCCGGCATCATGGGATAGATAGGCTTCCTATCGCTGGGATTCCAGAACGCCATTAGATGCACCTGCCACCTGTCCAGGGTGCGACGCCATGAGGCAAAGCGATAGAAAACGCGCTCTTGCCAGTCGAACATGACAACGGAGCTGAGCATATCCACTATGCTCAGCGGATAGCCGATGGTGGTGGCACTGAGCGTACGACTCCTCGCGCTCTTTCCAAAAGACATCCATAGCGTCTCGCCCAGCAGATGCAGGCCGTTTCCAAGGGGGAACGTGTAGTCACAACCCAGTGCGCCCATGTACTGCTGTCGCAGTAGACGATCAGGAATGTCGCGACGCACAACCGTCCCCTCTGCCCAAAGGCCAATCCTCACATCCCACTTGGCGTCCAGCCCAACCCGGCACTCTGGCCCTTCCGTGTCCGTCGGGAATGTTGTCAGCCCCCGCTCCGCCTTAACATTTCGATAATGCCCGCTCAATGCGACTTCACCCCTCGGCACGGCAAGCTGTAGTCTGCCGCCGACCTCTGGACTCTTAGCGGAGGGGAGAACGTCCCAGCCACGTGCTTCCTGGTCGCCGTAGAGCACCCACCCCCAGAACGTTGCGTTGCGGAGCGAGTAGTAGCGCCCCAGCACTCCGACGACTCCGTCCACAAGCCGCAGTGGGTCTCTGGGGTCCACGCGCTCGAACCACATGAGCGGGCGGAGAATGGCGGCTGAACCAAAAGTAATGTTTTGCAGGCCGGCACGCAGCTCCCACTGCGGCCGCGACAGCCGCAGCCATGCGCGGTACAGCCTCGCTCTGAACTCGCCAGCAGGTGGCCAGTACAACCGGACGAAGCTGTTGACAGCCAGTTCCCCGTCCACCATCCACCTTTGACCTGTTTCTACCCCGGCGGAAAGCTCCGGCAGATACCGTAACACCACCCCACCAGTGCGCACCTCCTTCGGCGGGAGAAGGGGAGACCAAGCAGAAATAGCTCCGGCACCGCGCACCCACTGGGGGGATGCCACTGTGGCAAAGGGCCACGGCCCCAGCGTGATGCATACGAGACCCCAAAGACACCAACATCTTCGCACGCTTCACCTCGCCACTGCTTCGCTCACCCACGGCAAGCGTGCGCCAGGCACGCGAGTCTTGCACATGTAGACGGAGTTAGTCCCGGCTTCCGTCAGAAAGAGCACGCGTAGATTCTTTCCGCCGAATTCGAGATTTGTGGGTCTCTTGCCAGGAGCATCAAGGCGGGCGATAACATTCCCGTCGGGTGCCACAACAACCACCTCCCCTGCGCCGAAGTGCGCCACGTACAGGTTGCCGTGGGCATCGAAAGCGAGGCCGTCAGGGTCGCCACCGGGCAACTGGACAAACACCTGTTGCTCGCCAAGAGCGCCATCCGGCCCCACAGAAAAGCGGACAACCCGCTGGCGCGCTGATTCGCTCACGTAGAGCTTGCCATCTCTTGGCGAGAACGCGATGCCGTTGGGAAACGCCAATCCTGAAGCCGCCACCCAAGCCCTACCGGAGGTAACCTCGACGCAAACAATCCGGCCATCCTCCGCTTCGCGGTCGTAGGTCTTGGGGTCCGTCACGTACAGGCGTCCGGCGCCATCAAAGGCGAGGTCATTGGGCCGGTGAAAAGGCATCCCCTCCGGGCCGTGCGTCACCACCTGCAACGTACCCCCCTCTGCGAACTTGACCACAGCCTTGCTGCCAAATTCGCAAGCGTAGAGTGCACCATCCGGACCAAGGGCAAGCCCGTTGGTACGATAGGGCTCGGGGAGCAGCGCGAGAGTGTCCACTTCTCCAGGACCCAGCCGCGCAATCCAGCCGCCATAGCAGTTTGAGACGTACAGGGCCCGCCCATCCCATGCCGGGCCCTCAGGAAAATCAAAACCTTGGGCCACGAGCTCCCACTGGGAAAAACGCCCAGGCTGACAGCTCACCAGAGCAAGCGCTACCAGCAGGCAGGTGAGAATTGTTGGAAGCGTTCTCCTTTCCGCTCGCATGTCTGCCTCCATTCGGGAACTCGGGTCATTCTGCTCGGGAGGCCACCCCGGTCCCCTCGAGGAGAACAGAGGTGCATGCCCCATGTGCTTCCGATGATGCTTGCCCTGCCCATCGTCTCACGCCAGACTCCAGTCGCACCCCACGGGAGCGAGGCGGGCAAGTCGTGCTAGCTATCAGGAAACCTTTCGCCGTGTCAGCAGAGAAACGCGGGGGGCCTGCGGGGCATTCAAGGGCGCAGAGTGGCGGGTGGAGGTCGTGTTCAATGTTAAGCGACACCACACCGAGAGGAGGCATGCCATTGGTACGGTAGCTGGCGGAAATGGTGGGCAGTAGCGAGACCCTGTGTCCAGGCGAGCAAAAGGTACCCGTCACCAGCACTACCTCTCCAGCGTGGAAACAGCATGTGGATTCGCACTCGGCCACTGTCCTGGCGTACTCCGCGAGGGTGCCAATAGAGTGGCCGTGCGGCCGTTTGTGAGGGTGGCGGGAATCGAACCCACGACCAACGGCTTAAAAGGCCGCTGCTCTACCGAGCTGAGCTACACCCTCATACTTGGGCCGATAAATATAGCACTTTCGCCACGAAAAGACAACCGGAAATTCTACGCACTCGAAGGGAAACAGAAGCACCGGGCAGGTTCAGTGTTCAGTGACGCGGCGGCCGTAGCCGTTCAAGCCTACGATATGCCGAAAGCAGGACTTGAGAGGTCACCTCCCAGTTGTAGGTCTCGAGCACGGCACGCTTGCCCTCGCTTCCGGCGGCGCTCTCCCGTCCCCGCAACCGAAGTACCGCATCCGCAAAGCTTTCTGGGTTACCAGAAGCGAATACCTCGCCGCAGCGGTGGGTGCGAACTACCCGCGCCAGTGGGCGTGCATCAGAGACCACCACCGGCTTGCCCAGAGCCATGTACTCGAAGAGCTTGTTCGGAGAGGTGGTATTGATGCTCGGATCGGCCGGGTGCGGCACGACGCACACCCGAGCCGCGGTGATGTAGGACGGGAACAGGCTGTGATCAATCCAGCCGGTGAATTCCACATAGTCCTGAGCGGCCCGAGCGTGCACAAAACGGCGCAGCGCTTGCTCGTGGGGTCCGCCTCCTGCAATCACCAGCCGCGCCTGAGGAATCCGGGCTCGAATGCGCGGCATGGCGTCCACCACCGTCTCCAACCCGCGCTCCGCACTCAACCACCCAGTGTACAGGATGGTGTAGTTCCGCCGATAGCGTGCGACAATCTCCGGCTCCAAGGGGTATTCCCTCATCGCCTTCAGGTTAGGCGTGTTGTGCACCACAGCAATGCGGTCATGGTGGACACCGAGCTGGCGCACCCGCTCTTCTGCCTCCTCGGTGACCACCAGGATAAAGTCGGCCATGCGTACGCACACGCGATCGAGCACGTCTGCGGCGCGGGGATTTCGAAAAATGCGATTGAAGGTTCCCTGCAAGTTCCAGCTCCTCAGGGCAGCGGGATAGTTCTCGTACATGTCGTACACCACCGGAATGCGCACCATGCGTCCAACCGCAAGGGCCAGGGGAACCATCGTGAGGTTGATGGCGTGGAGCACATCAAATCTTTTGGCCAGCACCAGGGGTACGAATTGCGCGATCCAGACCGGGTTCCAGAAAATCGGCAGACGGATCAGGTGCCCTACGCCGCCGCTGGTAGGTGGTATGTTACGAATCCGTCGAATGTGGGCCCCCTGGTATTCCTCCTCATGGGGCCGATCCTTCCGGTTGTCGCATACGATCGTGACCTGGTGACCAGCTTCCAAGAGCGTGGTTGCCGTACGCTCAAGCCTCACTTCAGGGGGAAAATCGCTCTGAAACAGGATGCACACCTTCATTGCCATTCAGGCTCCCGGCTGGAACTCCTCAGGGCGCCGATCGCTCAGCCCAAAATGGAAGCAAAGCGCCTCGATGATACGCTGCGCCGCCTTGCCATCACCGTACGGATTTGGTGCGGATATGGCCAGGCTGTAGAGTGCGGAGTCCGCCAAAAGTCGTTGTGCTTCAGAAACGATGCGCTCCACATCACACCCCACCAGCTTCAACCAGCCGCTCGCAAGCCCTTCCGGCCGCTCGGTCACCTCCCGCATCACCAACACCGGCTTGCGCAGAGAAGGCGCCTCTTCTTGAATGCCACCGGAATCGGTGAGGATCAACACCGAACGTCCCAAAAGATGGACGAAGGAACGGTAGTCCAAAGGTTCCAGAAGATGGATTCGCGGATGCCCCCGCAGTCGCCTCTTGAATACGGCTCGTACGTTTGGATTCAGGTGCACGGGGAAGACAAACTGCACGTCCTCACAAAGCGAGGCGAGACGCAACACCGCCTCGGCGATGTTCTCCAAGGCTGGTCCCCAGTTCTCTCGACGGTGTGCCGTGATCGCCACCGTTCTCAGGCCGTTTTGCATGAGCGCGGCAAGGCGTGCGTCACGAAAATGGGGAGGCTCAGCCACGATCGATTGCACCGCATCGACCACCGTATTGCCAGTGACAAAGATGTTTTCCGGCTCCACACCCTCTCGCAACAGGTTCTCCTTGGCCAGAGGCGTGGGCGCAAAGTGGAGCTCGGCCAGCGCGGAAGTGAGCCGACGGTTGATCTCTTCTGGAAAGGGACTGTACTTCCGCCCTGTGCGGAGTCCGGCTTCCACATGAGCCACCGCAACTTTGTGATAATAGCCGCACAGCGCCGCCACGAAGGTGGTTGTCGTGTCCCCTTGCACGATGATCACCTGCGGTGCGTACTCAGCGAGCACCCCATCCAAGCGCTGCAGGGCGTTGCAAGTGACCCGCGCCAGGCTCTGGTTCTCCTCCATGATGTTCAAGTCCCTGTCGGGCTGAATGCCGAACACCTCGAGCATTTGATCCATCATCGAGCGATGCTGGGCTGTGACCACCACCGTGGTGGCGAAATAAGAGGGGTGCTCACGCAGCGCGGCGATGACCGGCGCCAGTTTGATGACCTCCGGCCTCGTGCCAAAGATGACCATTACCCTGAGAGGTCCTGCAGCCTCAGTCATTGCCCTGTCCTCTTCTGCATCCAATGTACCACGTGAAGGCGGCCCAGAAAGCGGCGGCCTTTTTCCAGCACACCCGCCACGCGCGGGGCCGGGCAAGCCCCGCCAGGCCCCAGGCTGCCACGCGCACTAGCGAGCCAGCAGCCAATACCACTCGCGCAATGACGCTGCTCAACGGAGGATGGTGCTTCTGGTAGAACAAGAAGCGACTCTTGTGCAGCTGGACAAAGATTTCCGGCGCTACCGGGTCACCGCTGCCGCCGCCGTAGTGCACGACCGTGGCGCCTGGTGTGAACCAGACCTCCCATCCTTTGCGCCGTGCGCGGTAACACCAATCCATCTCTTCTCCATAGAAGAAGAAACGCTCATCCAACAGCCCTACGTCCTCCAAAGTCTGCCGCCGCGTCATCAAGAACGCGCCTTTTACGTAATCAACCTGCTCCTCGCGGTCGTAAGTGAAGTAGGTGAGATGCATCCGGCCGAATAGCCTGCTGCCGGGGAAAAGCTTATCCAGGAATACCGCCTCCCACACAATGCCAGCGAAGCTCATGAAACTCTCGCAGGACGGTTGCAACGACCCGTCCGGGTTGACAAGCCGGCACCCGACAGCGCCGGCCCTTGGACGTCTGACAAGAAACTCCACACAGTACTCCAGGGCACCAGGCTTAACTTCGGTGTCCGAATTCAGAAGAAGGAGGAACTCCCCGCTGGCAAGGTTTAGTCCATGGTTTACCGCCCGCGCAAAACCCACATTCTGGCTGTTTTGCACAAGCCGCACTTGGGGAAACCGCGACTGTACCATCGCCGCGCTGCCGTCCGTGGAGGCATTGTCGACCACGACCACCTCAACGTGCAACCTTGCGCATGTGGCGAAAATGGAGCGCAAGCAGCCCTCAAGCAACCCACGCGTGTTGTAGTTTGGAATGATTACAGAGAGGTCAATGGCCATACTGCGTTCGCCTTGTCCGCATCACTTTTGTCTGCGCCCCTGTGCTGACGCTTGGCAGGTCCAACGTATCTCCTGCGGCGCCTTCTGGAGTGAGCCTGGTGGAAGCCCCTTCTGCCCGCCACGTTCCCAGACATGTGCTCATGCTGTGCGCGCGGCATAGCGAAGACACAACCGGTCAATAACGGCACCCACGAGCAGAGAAAGCCCCAGGCTAATAACCCAGTATCCCGCCCTGGTGGCCTGGTAAAGGTACGAAAACGCCACCACCACGTACAGGTGCGCCAGCCAGGCCAGGGTTGTGGTCTTCGGCTGCCTCCTCACCTTGAACCAGAGGACCGTGCACAGCAAACCCAGGAGGTACGGTCCGACAAGCACACCTGTCAAGCCAAAATCTGCGTGCAGTTCCCTCAAGTAGGTGGCAGTGTTCGAAGGAAATGGGATGGGGTAGAACTTTTGATAATCCGGCACGTCATCTGCCAGGCCGAAGCGCGCCAGGATGCGGAACACCGGCGCGAAGGTGTTGGAACCGGGAAAGGGGTGTTCACCTCCGGCCTTCCAGTATGCATTGAGGACCGCCGGATGCGAACTGATGTACATGTAGAGCGAAGGAGTGATCAGGATATTACGTTCCAGTTTGCTGAGCCTCCTTGACGCCCCACGGAACCGCTCAAAGGTGCCACGGAAGCCGCGCACGAACTCTGCGGCGGCAAGGAACAACGCCACCACCAGCAGCAGTCCCACTACCCTTTTCCAGCGTGCCACTGGGAGCCGCAGCCCCATAGTACCGGAGCCCAACCTGCCGACAAAATAGGCGCTCAAGAATAGCACGATCGCGTTGAGCATCTTCGCCCGACCAACCAGGGCGATGTCGCCGACAATGATCACTAAAAGCGGAAGGAGAGCGATGGGGCGAATCCTGCCACTTCGCGCGCTGTAGACTCCCGCCAGGAATGCTGCGGCAAGGGCAAAGGAATCCACATAGGGGATCATTCCCGGCAGTTCGTCGCTCACCCGCATTCGGTAGATGAGGTTGCCCCGGACGATAACCATGGCAACGCTCCCGAAGCGCGAGATGAGTACTGACCAGTGTTGTAATGCCCCTATGAGCCCGATCAGGGAAAGCAGGACGATGCTGATGGCGAGGAGCCGTAGTTCGAGCCTGGCCACCGAACGTGGCACCCCTTCCACCCTGTCTTCGGGCACAATACCGAGGGCCGCGCGCCCCAAGGGAATAAGACAGGCTCCTGCGGCAAAAGCGGCCCATCCATAACAGACGATCAGCCAAACCTCCCCACTCATGGGTTTGTAGTTGATGAGCCGCAGCGCATAGGCAGCCATCCCCACGCCCCAAATGAGCGAATAGAGTGCCAAGTGATTGAACCACCTGCCGAGAAGGGCCCGACTCACCAGAATGCCGCTTAGGCCGCACGCCAGCATCAGCAAGGGCACCGGTTCCATCACGCTGCCTCCCCCCCACCGAGACGCACCAGGTAGAAGGCTGCCGAATCCCCCCGTCCCTCAGCATTGAGCCTCTTCGCCTTCCGACGGAAGGCACGGATCTGCCGCTTGGTGAATATCGACGCTCGTGGATTCACCGCGTAAGAATTCGGAGCAGTGAGCGGGATACCTCGTGCATACTGCTCGCTGGCCCAAAACTGAAAATCGCTGGAGTCAAAGGTGATTCGCTCCAGTCTCCATCCCGTCCTCTCTGCTAACAGGCGAATTGCCAGAGGCGAGAGGACGAACAGATGACGTGGTGCGTCGATCTGCACCCAATTGACCCCGTAATGCTCCCAGGCGTAGCAAGGGACAACAGGCATGCGC
The DNA here is from genome assembly GCA_034506335.1 of candidate division KSB1 bacterium. Taxonomy (NCBI): domain Bacteria; kingdom Pseudomonadati; species Candidatus Zhuqueibacterota bacterium. The sequence continues at coordinate 21,940 of JAPDPR010000025.1, read as the reverse complement.
AACAGGCAGGTACCGCCGGGGGATGCGAGCCTACTGACCTGGCGCAGTGTCTCCTCCGGCTCGGCGATATGCTCGAAGGAGTGGTGAAACATGACCACATCCCAGACGCCTTCCACCTCCCCCAAGCTTTGGCGCCGCACGGTGAGGCCATTGGGATAGCAAATGTCCTCCCGCAACCAGGGATCGATGCCCATGAGGTGCTGAAAGCCACGCTCTCGCAGACGGTAAAGGAGCGCGCCGGTACCGCACCCCACATCCAGGATGCGCGTGCCTCTGTGCAACCCCTTCACCCCGGAAAGACTGCGTAGCCCCTCGCTGGGGAACCTTCCATACAGGATCCTGCCGAGCAGGCCACGATTGTAGAGCGCATAGCGGTCCCGACGCTCGAGGGCGAAACGCCGCAAAAGGTTGCCACCGGTAGAGACCGGCTCCTGGGTGATGCTGTAGTACGCTTGGGGGTAGTATCGGGTACTGTCTGGAGGGGGGCTTTCCAGCTGTAGGGATTTACAATGTACGCACTGGAAATAAGAAAAGCTCTCCCCAAGGCCAAACATCATCTCTGGCACGAGGAAGGTCAGATGCTCCGCACGATTGCCACAGATTCTGCAGGTGCGTGTTTGAGCCGGCACCCTTACCCCCTATGCTTCCCCTGCAGGAGAGGAAACCTCTTGACGGAGCGGACGACGTGCTGGTATGCCCGTCTGCCGGGTATGGCCTCGGCCAGGGCAGCCACCCTGGGATTGTGCTCCTTTTCGCGCTCGTATATCTCCGCCACGAATGCTGCCGAGGTAGCAAAGAGCGCCGCCAGAGCGGTGAAGATGATTACCAACAGACTCCGCCGCGGCTTGGCTTTCCGCTCCGGTGGCACCGCGCGGTCCAGCACAAGCACCACAGGCATTTCCTTCTGCTCTTCAAGCTTGGCCTGCTCGTACAACGGCAGCAGAAATTCCATCAGCTTGTTCTGAATCTCAAACTCTCTGTACCGCCGGATGTACTCCATCCCCAACTCTGGGACGTCCTTGAAGGGAACAAACAAGTTGAGAGACCGGCCCGAAAACCAATCATCCGTCCCGAACTTCATCTCGCGAAGCTTGCGGTTCATCTCCGCCACCTGGAGGCGTAGCGCTTGCGTTTCCGGGTTGTCGGTTCCAAGGCTCCGTTCGGCGATACGCAGGGCAATCTCTTTTGCTGTGACCTCGCCCTTGAGCTCCGCCGCCCCCTTGATTGCTGCCTCCGTCTGCTCGCTCAGGGCGTAGATGCCGTAGCGTTGCTGAAACGCCTTCAGACTGTCCTCAGCCAGTCGCAGGTCGCGCAGGTTTTCGTGGTAGCGCTTCTCCACGAATTCTCGGTTGTTGCGCGCCTCCTGGGTGCCGAGACGTACGCTGATTTCATTCAGCACCTCGATGAAGTAGTTGGCCATGTCCGCGGCGCGCTGCCGGTCCCGGTCGTACACCGTGATGTTGATGTTCCCCTCACTGCCTATGTCAAACTCCGCGTTCCTGCTGAGCTTGCGCACGGCTTTCTCAACGGAACCGTCCTTGATCTTGTACACCTTTACCAGGTCAAACTTCTGCACGACCGCTTCCATCGCCGTGCGGCTCTGGAGAATGGCCAGGTAGCTATAAGCCTCTTCTGACCCGCCAAGGCCTCGGCTAAGGCCGGACAGGTTCTTCATGAGAGAAGAGAGGCCGCCTTCCAGCATGCCGGCAATTCCGCCAGGTCGCTTGGGGGGAAGTAGGGAGGCCCTTGCCGCGTACCAGTTTGGCAGGAACAGACTCACCAAAGCCGTCACCACTGCAACCGTGAGAACGGTCAGGAGTATGAACCGCCGTCGTTTGAAAAGGACGTACAAGTAGTCAAACAGAGAGGAGGAACGAAACTGACCGTCCCCTTCCTCGTCACGTCTTGGTCTTTGCGGTGCCATACAACTCTCCACAGAATTGGGGCGCTGGTCTGTGCGCTCACTTTGAGGCTTGCATGATCAGCACGCCAATGCCCACGATCACGCTTACCGCGCTTGACACCTGTCCGTAAAGGTTCATGTAGTAGGCAAAATCACGATGAGGCTTCATCGGGACCCAGATGTTATCCCCCTCTTCCACTACCGTCTTGCCCACGTCAAGCCACTGCTTGGTCCTACCCTTGATGATCTTCACATCGCCTTTGCGCGCCCGTTTAGCGTACCCGCCGGCCTTGCGGATGTAGTACTCATAACCTTTGCCCTCCTCGTAGGGCACATGTCCAGGGCTCACAACCTGACCAAATACGTACACGGTTTTCTTTCTCGCCGGAACACGAATCACGTCCCACGCATGGAGGGTAACGTCTTGCGTGGAGTCCCCGTGCACGAAAAGGCGTTCAAAGTCTACGGCCACCACCTCCCGCCGCAGGCGAATGCTCGTCTCAGTATTGTAATAGGCGCTATCCACGGGTGTGATGTAACCACGCGAGCTGAGGAGACGCTCAAGATCCACCTCTTTCTCCGATACCGAAGTACGAATGATCTCCGCCCCAGGCAAGAAAGCATGTTCGGTGAAACCTCCTGCACTGCGGATGACTTGGGAAAGCCTGGTGCTCTCTTTGGTGATCGGATAGACCCCCGGGTAGCGGACCTCTCCCTGAACTTCAACGACAAAATTGCGTCGCTCCTGTGTCCTCTCGCGCACAAAGACTCTGTCGCCCCGCTGTAAAAGCAAGTCCTCTGCTTGCCCTGCGAGCACGGCCTTACCATCCACGACCCAGTTGATCATCCGATTGCCCGTGCTATCGAGACGGGAAATCTCAACGTAGCTGGAGTCAGCAAGTGGCGTGAGGCCATGGCTGATGAGAAAGAGATCGGTCAGACGATCACCTTCCACGAACTCATATTCCCCCGGTGCGGTCACGCCGCCGTAGATGCTCACAAAGTCCTTTGTCAAGTCCCTGCGCGGCACCAGAATCACATCGCCGTTGAGCAGATAGGGGTTTGTGCTGGCGTTTCGTGTCGCATAAAAGCGAGCCAAGTCCACCCGATGGATTGTGCCGTCACGCCGCCGCAGGAGGATGTTGCGCGTCGAAGCCTTCTGCAGCATTGCGCGTTGCCGCTCCCGCTCCTCCCGCACCGTGTCCATGGCCGCGTTTGCCAATGAGATCGCCTTGTCCACCCGCTCGGTGGCCAGTAGAGTGTAGGAGCCTTGCTTGATAACCAGACCAGCGACTGTTACCACCACCGACCGGGGTTGCGTCAGCGTGACTGTGATCTGCCCGGCCACGTACTTTTTGCGCACCTCTGCTATCGTACGATCTTTAACCTCAGCTAAGGTAAGCTCCGCCACTTGAATCTCACCCACCGTAGGGACCAGCAGCGTCCCTTCGGGTGTGACCGTGAGCTCATAGCTGACCGATGGGCTACCCCAGATGGAGACTGTGATTCGGTCCGATGGCCCCACAATGTAGGTTTTCGGATCGACCGGTTCCTCAAGCGCCACCGTGGTCTCACCGGCGAGCTGGGCCTTGCCGGTGCGAGGAAAGAGTTGTTCCAGCAGCCGCTCCCGCTCCTGTGCCGAGGCGACAAGAAAAAGCCCCCACCAGAGGAGAAACCCACAGAGCACAGCAACACCTACCTTGTTCCCAGGCGAAGAATCACCCATCTGGTGCACTCCTCGAAGTATTGTCACATCCCGTCCACAACTTGGCGGCCCACCAACACGCAGGCATCGCCGGAGCACCTTCCCAAAAGCCACCGCAGAAGACCGCGCGAACAGCCGCCGACAAATGTAGCCATTTCATTGGAACATATCAAGCGTTTCTTGGCCCTATTGCGGTTTCCCATTCTCACCTGAGGGCTCGGCCCCGACAGGCGCTCGAGCAGGGCTCAGTTGTAGGTTACAAGTCGCAAAAGACAACCGAAGGAGCATCATCTTCTTGGAGTGTGAGGATAGCGACGGAGAACGTATCGCCGCGACCGCCGGCCGGACCGGGGTTTACGAACAGAATCCCGGATCGCCATTCCTGGCGTGGACAGTGCGTGTGCCCGTGCACCACAACCCTCGGTCGCCTCCGCCAAGTCCTTGCAAGGTCGTCCAGTTCAACTCGAGACGGAGCCCGGTGGACCAAGAGGATCGACACCGCCTGGAGCTCGAGGAATCGATACTTCGGATGGGAGGTGCTTAACGGCGGACGGTCCATGTTTCCCGCGACCGCCTGCACGGGTGCAATCGCCGCCAGCTCCTCCAGCACCTTTGGCGAGCCGATGTCGCCGGCATGCAGGATCAGTTCCACCCCAGCAAAGTGTTTTCCCACCGAAGGGTGAAGCTGGCCGTGGGTGTCGGCTATGAGCCCGATTCTCATCACGCGGATCACCCGCTGGTTGCAAAGCCAACAATCAGATAAAGGACCGTGGCAAGGCCTGCGGCCACAAGGGCATAGGGGAGCTGCGTATTCACGTGGTCTATGTGGTCTGTGGCCGCTGCCATCGAAGATATGATGGTGGTGTCGGATATGGGCGAGCAGTGGTCGCCAAACACGCCTCCGCCCAGCACGGCCGAGAGCACCAGGCCGGGATGCAGCCCCATGGGCCCCACCATCGGTACGGCAATGGGAATCATGATAGCAAATGTGCCGAAAGAGGTGCCAGTGGAGAAGGCGACCACACATGCAGCCAGAAAAAGGAGCGCGGGCACGACCCCAGGGGCAACCCACACTCTGGCGATATTCGCCACAAACGGACCTGTGCCCAGCTCGCGACACACCGCCCCTATCGCAAAGGCAAAGACCATCAGGAGCGCCAATGGCACTAATCCGCCTACGCCTTTCATGAACTGGTCGGTGATTTCTCGCACGGTCATGATGCCCTGCACCCGATAGGCCACCGCCGCGACGCCAACCGCGGCAATCACCGCCCAAAACACGGCAGTGGAACCGGAGCCTCGCATCAGGTTTCCCTGGCCTGTGATCAGCAAGCCGAGCGGCATCATCGCTACCATAACCCCAATGGGCAGAATTGCATTGACAGCTCGCGCAGGCACGCCGGGTTTTGCGCTCACTGCCGTCACGTCGGCGGAGACCAAAGGTTCGGCACCGTCGCGAAGCACCTTCCCCTCCTCGCGCACGCGTCGCTCGGCTGCGCGCATAGGACCGATGTCACGGCCCAGTAGCACCACAAGCAGGACCAACAGCAGGGCCAGGATGGCATAAAAGTTAAGCGGCATGGACGAGACCAGCCAGCGCACAGGGTCTTCCACCCGCTGCTCGGTCAGCAGGCCGATCACGAAAGCACCCCAGGCGTTCAGCGGAATCATAATGCACTTGGGGGCAGAAGTGGAATCGCAGATGTAGGCCAACTTCTCACGCGACACACGCAGACGATCGAACAACGGTCTACACACCGTGCCAGAGATCAGCACGCAAATGCTCGACTCAACAAAAACCACGACTCCCAGCACCCACGCCAAGAGCCCGGCACTCCGCCGACTGTTCACGAGACCTCGCCTGCTCACCCAGTTGACAAATCCATCCATCCCGCCAGAGTACTGAGTGAAAGTAATTAGTGCACCCACCATGGCGCTGAAAAGGATAACCTTGGCATTGCCAGGGTCTTGAAAGACGCGCACACACCCTTCCAACGCCTGCACCAGCCCTGCCACTGGATTCCACGCGCTCAGAATCGTCCATCCTAGCCAGATGCCCACGAACAATGAAATGAACACCTGCCTACTCCAAATGGCTAAGGCAATCGCAACGACCGGGGGAAGTACAGAGACCCATCCTGTAGGTTCCACGGTACCTCCGGCGAATCTAAAGAAGGGCCGCTAGGGAAAAGCGAAGCGCTCAGCGGAGCACGTCGACTCCCATATACGGCCGAAGCGCTTCGGGCACAACTACTGTGCCCTCATCTGTCTGGTAGTTTTCCAGGATGGCAATGACCGTCCGCGGCAACGCCAGACCAGAGCCATTGAGGGTATGCACATACTCAGGCTTAGACCCTTTGGTGCGACGGAACCGGATATTTGCCCGGCGTGCCTGAAAGGCCTCGAAATTGCTGCACGAAGAAACCTCCAACCACTTGCCGATACCCGCAGCCCACACTTCGATGTCGTAGCACTTGGCAGCAGCAAAGCTCAAATCACCCGTGGCGAGCACCTTCACTCGGTAGGGCAGCCCAAGACGCTGCACAACCGCTTCGGCGTCGGCAAGCAGGCTTTCCAGCTCATCGTAGGACGTTTCCGGCTTGACGAATTTCACCATTTCCACCTTGTCAAACTGGTGAATGCGCACCAGCCCGCGCGTGTCCCTGCCGTACGAGCCGGCCTCCCGCCGGAAGCAGGGGGTATAGGCCGTGTAATAGATGGGCAGATCAGCGCCGTCCAGGATTTCGTCCCGATGGAGGTTCGTGACAGGCACCTCAGCGGTGGGGATCAGGAAAAGGTCGTCCTCTTCGATCCGGTACATGTCCTTTTCCAACTTGGGCAGTTGCCCTGTGCCGAACATGCTCTCGCGCTTCGTCACGAACGGCGGGAAAACCTCGGTGTAGCCTTGTTCGTTGACGTGGAGATCCAGCATGAAGTTGATGAGCGCGCGCTCCAGTTTCGCCCCAAGTCCACGGAAGCTAACGAAGAACGCACCGGCCACCTTCGCGCCGCGGGCAAGATCGAGAAGACCGAGGCTCTCACCGAGCTCCCAATGGGTCTTGGGCTGAAAGTCAAAGGGCTCGATGGTTCCCCACTGCTTTATGACCACATTGGCCGATTCGTCGCCCACTGGGACGCTGGCATGGGGGATATTGGGGATACGGACTTGGACCTGGAGGAGGTCTTCTTCCAGCTCTCCCAGGCGAGCGTCCAGTTCTTTGATGCGGTCGGCTACTTGTCCCATCTCCCTTATGAGCGAGGAAGTGTCCTGGCCCTGCTTCTTGAGCACAGCGATGGTTTCCGAAACCTTGTTGCGCCGTGCCTTCAGCGCCTCAACTTCGGCCAGTATGTTTCGCCGCTCTGCGTCCAGCTCCAACAATCGATCCAAATCGACCCTTTCCCTCTTGTTGTGGATCGCCTGACGCACAAGCTCCACGTTCTCACGGATGAATTTCAGGTCCAGCATCGTTCGCCTTTCTCTATTGACCCTTCCCTGTAAGCATGACCCAAATGGTTCTGAGGATAATCTTCAAGTCCATGCGCAACGACATGTTCTCCACGTAATAAAAGTCATACTCCAGTTTCTTCTTCACATCCTCCAAGGACTCGTCATAGGCGCCTTTAATCTGCGCCCACCCGGTTATGCCTGGCTTGACCATGAGCCGTCTAGTGTAAAGACGAAAGTGGCGCTTCAGTTTTTCCACAAAGTAAGGGCGCTCGGGCCGCGGGCCCACCAGACTCATATCGTTTTTCAAGACGTTGATGAACTGCGGCACCTCATCGATGCGCAGGCGCCTGATGATCCGTCCCACGCGCGTGACCCGAGGGTCCTTCTTCCCTGCCCAGACCGGCCCAGTGTACTTTTCCGCACCAACGATCATCGATCGAAACTTGTAGATCTCGAAGTGCTTTCCCCCTTTGCCCACCCGGCACTGTTTGTACAACACCGGCCCGCGCGAGTCCAGTTTGATGAGGAGCGCCACCAAGAGCCACAACGGCAAGAAGCCCACCAGCACCACCACGGATACTAGCACATCCAACGCCCGCTTCGCTTTGCGTTCCCATGCCGGCATCAGTTGCGGAAACACTTCGATGAGCGGAAAGCCGTAGATCTGGTTGGTGCGCATCTGGCCGGTAACAATGTCGTAGAGGTCGGGCTGAATCTTGATGTTTACCGGCAGGCCCTCACACCGCGCGATCACATCTACAGTCTTGCGTCGTGAGTTGCCTTCGAGCGCGATGAGGATTTCTTCGATGTGCTCCCTAGTTACCACCTCAGTCAGCTCACGCAGCCCACCGAGCACCGGGCATCCACGGTGTTCCCCTTTCCCCTCCTTGGCCACCGCGTCAATAAACCCAACCACTCTGTGTCCCAACGCTGGATAGCGAAGGAGGTCGTCATATAACTTGCGCGCCTTTGGATTCCACCCAACGATGAGGGTGCGGCGCACGCCGACCCCCGCTTCCAAGAGTTTGCGCTGGAAGGTGCGCAGTGCCACGCGGCCGGTTCCTACCCCCACCACCATCAGTCCCCAATAACTCACAATCATCATGCGGCTCAGCTCCGGCGGACGGGAAAGGTCCCGCTCCCAGTCGGCCGTAGCCAATAGCAACAGCACGACGCCAAAGCTCACCGCCTTCACCACCGTGATGAGCTCGTCCATCCGCGACTGAGCATACCAAGGACGGTATAAGCCCGAAAGGCCAAACACGACCACCCAGAAGAGCGCTAGGATAGCAGCAAGTTCCAACTGCTGCTCCAGCTGGGAGGCGGCGAAGAAACCCATTCCTTTCCGAAGCCAACACCAGACAACGAACACACCGACGGCGGCCGCGCTGTCCGAGAGCAAGAGCAGCACTCTTTGCACGTTCTTTGGCACTGTTCAGCCAAGACCTCCTCGAGTCACTACCAGAGCACGTCCCCTTACCGCTCCACTCGCGTCCACGCAGCAGGCTGCCTGCCTGTCAGGAATTTGAAGAATCCCACCAGGAGCCCCATGTGAATTACCACGAAGTAGTAGGCATAAGTCACCAACCCCAGCCTGACGCCCATCAGGCTCAGGAGCCACCCAAGGACGACAAGACAATAAAAGGCGCCTTGCAGGGCCATGAAGGCATCATAGAACGGCGCGCCCGTGGCAAATACGTTGCTCACGAAAAGCACTACGAGCATGAACGGCACCAGCCACCTGATGAGCTTGTGCGACCACAAGCCAAAAGCGACGTATCCACGTTTCGGGTGCAAAAGGTGGCGGATCTCAGGAAGCACATTGAAATTGGCTGCGCCAATTCTCACTTTCCGCAAGAATTCCCCTTTGACGCGCGGCGAGGTGTACTCAGTGGCTATAGCTCTCCCCTCGTAGACAACGTCGTACCCTTGTTCCACCACGCGCAGGGGGATGAGGAAATCGTCGTTTACCATTTTGGTAGTGGGCAAGGGCACGAACAGTTCCCGCCTGATGGCGTAGATGCCGCCAGTTGCCCCAAATACGGTTTTGATCCTCCCTTCCATATCCTTCAGGCGGTTCTCATAGTCCCAGTACACGGCTTCGCCCTGACTGCTAGCGCGTCTGTCAGGGCTGACCAGACGCAGGTAGCCGCATACGCCACCTACTGATGGGTCTGCAAAGTGCGCCATCATCCTGCGCAAGGCATTTGGCTGGTACATGGTGTTGGCGTCAGAAAAAACGAGTATCTCACCCCGTGCCTCAGGCACCAGCTTATTGAGCACACGCGCCTTGCCCTCGCGTTGCGCATAGGCGATCAGGCGCACGTTGTCCATCCCGCATGAGCGGATGAGCTCCGCCGTGGCGTCGGTGCTGCCATCAGAACCGAAGAGGAATTCAACCCGCCCCGCCGGATAGTCTAACGCCCGGCAATTCGCCAACTTGTCGCGAATCACCTTTTCCTCGTTGTGGGCGGCGACAACCATTGTCACTGTGGGCAACAAGTCCTCATCCACCCGGCGACGTCGTGGGCGAATCCGCGACCATAGGGCCAGGATGATGTAGTAGCCCACATACGTGTAAAGGATCAGCACAAGGCTCACCCAGAACAGCACTCGTGCCGCCATCAGCGCGCCCTCAGCTCACGTGCTTGTAATCGTTGAAGAATGGTACACAGCACCTCACTTTCTCCTTCCCCGACTCCGTCATTTCGCGCGGCGGCGCGACGACGAAGTGAGCACGCGGATTACCCGACATACACGAAACTGGTGCACGACTGCTCTCCCCCTCACAAATCTCCGTGATGAGACAATCCTCGACAAGCCTGCCATGGCTAGAAGGATGAACAATGATCGATGCGGTCGCATGGAAAACGTCGCCTCGCTCCACTCACACCGAGAACGTGCCGCAGGCTAAGCGCTCTGACGCAAGGGCCTGCATACTGGCTCGGCCCGAGGGATCCACCAGGCCCCCCCTCTGTCGCATATGCCGCGACTTGACACGCACCCAACTGCTGCACGATCCAGGAGCGGTTGTAATCCGGCAGTCCCTGCGAGGTCCCCGGCCTGTCTCGTCAGGCAAGCGGCGCGGGCAGGGATCCGGGCACGGCGGTCCTGACTGCCTGGCGCAAAAGCTCCTTCTCCTCAGGCGAGAAAACACGGTGCAGAGATACGCAGAACAATAGCATGAGCAGCCCGCCTGAAAGCACCGTGGGCAGTAGGTGCCTCAGATGTACCAGAGCCACAACCACGAACCCTGTCAGCGCCAGGGCCGCGAACAGCGCCACGCGTGCCTGCTGTCTTGTGAAGCCTTTCCATGAAAAAGCACACAGTACCGCTAGTCCAAGCGCGCTGAGCAGCAACTTAGCCCAGCCAGCCCCAGGCACGCCCAGGCGGCTGATGAGCAACCACTGCACAGGCAGCGCCGCACCTACCATACACAACATGAACAGCGTATTGCGCCCCTGCCGGTTTTGTGAATTGTTAAAGTCAACGATGAAAAAAGCCAGAAAGGTGAAACACTGGCTCCAGAGCAACAGTTGAAAAGGCAAGGCCGCCTCGCTGAACCTCTCGCCAAAGAGCATCAAGAAGACTGGGCGGCCCAGAATGGTCCCGACTACCCCCAGAGCAAGTCCCACAACAAGTAGCACCTTTACACCCATGCGAAACGCGACGCCCAGCCTGGCGTCCTCGGCATTGGCCGCCTTTGCCATCACCGGATACAGCGCTGTAGCCACGGCAAAGGGCACAATTCCCAGAGGCGCGGTGAAGCGGAAGGCCGTGGAATAGACTCCAACCGCACCTTCGCCCCAGAGCGAGTTAAGAAACAGCACATCCATGCGCTCATGCAGCATCGTCAAGCCCAGGTACAAAAATAGCGGGAAAGACTCCCCAAGGAGCCATTTGAGTGCGGCGACGTCTAGCCGAAAGGACGGGCGCACTCTCTGCCACACGAAGGCAATGGTGAGGATCAGACCCGGCAGACTGGATAGTGCATAGCCGGCAATTACCTGGGCAGGAGTCGCACCCAGACCCACCAACACCACCACTAACGCCACCTGCAGTACGCCGTCCACCAGCTGAAAAATCACCGGAAGCCCCATATCCATGTCTGCGTAGAACACGCCTTCCAGCACCACGCGCATGGTGTTCACCTTGGCGGAAAGAAACATCGTCAGGCTGAGCCAGGCAAACGTTATGCGCATCCGTGGGTCCGGAAAAAACAAGAGCATGGTGCCGGAAGCCAATGCTAAGGAAAGAAGGGAGAGCCCCAGCTTGCTGAGGATGCCAAGTCCCACGACATCCCCAGCCCGCGACCGGCACCGCGCCATCTCACGAATGAGCACCGGCTGCATGCCAAAGTCCGGAAGCAGCGAAAAAAAGCCGACCAGCACCAAAGCGTAGGAGAAGATCCCAAACATCTCCTCGCTCCATGCCCGAGCCAGCACCACAATGGTGACCATGTTTAGGCCCAACCCCACGATCCGTCCCAAGAAGACAAACACCGCGTTGCGGGCCACTTTACCAGAGACACGGTCCAGATCTGTTCACCTCAACTCTGTGCTCACCATGGCACTGCTTTGCAGAACCTGAGGGCTCTCCCCTGGCCTGGACTCCTAGGCCGCAGAATTCTTACCGGGAAACCGAATCCCACGTACACTGTGGCCTACCGTGCTCAGCAGACGAACCACCGTGTGGCGGTCAACGTACCCGACGGCAAGCAACACAGCCGGAAATGCCAAGGTCAGGACCAAACGCTCCATCACAGGGGCAACGCCCAGGTGCGGAGGAGTCAATCTGCTGAGCGAGAAAAACGCCGCGCCTATGCCAATCAGCAGGGCGAACTTGGGCACGTCATACGGAATCCGGTACAGGCGCTGGGAGATGGCCCACATCACCACCGCCAGCACTGCATAGGCCGCCACCTTTGCCCAGGCGGCGCCCATCATCCCCATGCGCGGCACGAAATACAACCCAAGAAAGAGGTTGATGGCTGCCGCCACGCCGATGCCCAGAGGAAGAAAGTAGGTCTTCTTCCGCACCTGCACGCCGATGGCGGTGTAGTAGTAGACTCCGTACAGCACGAAGGAAGCGACAATCAATGGCACCACCTGTGCGCCCTCCAGGTAACTCTTGGTCGCCAATAGCTCAAGGAGGTCTCGGGCCATAATTGCCAGACCCAGCGCAATGGTGCACACTCCCAGCATAAAAAACTCGAAGAGCCGGGCGAAGATCTGGGGCCCATCCGAGCGCCGGGCAATGGGGAAAAAGATGGCCGGCCAGGCCAGCTGAAACGCGCTCACCACCAACATCATGAGCACGCCAAGACGCATCCCTGCACTGTACAGCGCCACCTGATCAAAGTCCGCGAGAAAGCGGAGAAGGTACCGGTCCGACATCATCAGGACCATGTTGCAGGCAGCTGCCGGGACCAAAGGCAGCCCAAAGCTGAGCATCTCCTTCAATTCATAAGTGGAGAAGCTCCGCCCCAGCTCAGGCCAAATGACCGCAGTGTAGATCAGCGCAAAACAGAGCGCCGCGACGGTGTTGGCCACCACCACACCCTCCACGCGCCTCCTGAGCACAGCCACGAAAAGCACGTTCAGCCCGACAGTGAGAACAAAATTGGCACCTGCAATGAGCGCGAACTTGCCGGACTTTTCGTCTATGCGCAGTCGCGCCATGGGAATAGTATTGCATACCAAGAAAAAATCACCGAGAAACATGATCCTGAGGAGTCGGGCGTAGCTAATCTCGCCAAAGAGAAGATGCGCAAGTGGCGTTGCCGCGCAAACAAGAAGAGACACCGCCACCAGTGCGCATGCCATCAGAAAGTAGTGGGCAGTGCTGGTGAGCACCTTCCGGTCGACTCCCTGGCGGTAAAGGGCACTGCGGAAGAGCGCCGAATCCATGCCCAGCTGTAACACCAGCATCACCACCGTCGAGGTGACGGTGATGATTTCCAGCATACCGTATTCGGCCTTTGTCAGGCTGCGCGTATAAAGCGGCAGCAGCACCACGCTCACCGCCCGGTTGAGCACCGTGGCCACCGCATAGGCACCGGAGTGCTTTAGCAGCCGACTCACCAGCTCATACACATCTCACCTCGTCCGGTCCCTATTGCGAGCAGTGCTCCCTTGCTCGGCCGAAAAGTCAACGTCACGCTGCGCGTCCCCACGAATGCCGCGCTGACGGGCGAGCAACAAACTCTTGACCCAAGTGTCACGACGGATGAGCCAACCTCTGCTACAGCCTGCGCCCCCCTCCCAGCACCGTGACCTTCTTCCCCCGATCCTTCACGTGCCGCGTCGCATTACGTGTGTCCACAATGTTCTTGGCGTGTCCCACAATAAGCTCATAATCATAGCACGAATGGTCGGTGGTGATGAGCACCAGATCAGAAGCAGCCAGCACCTGCTTCGTCAGTTTAACTGAGCGAAACTCTTTTCCGTCAACAGTCACCTGAGGTACGTAGGGGTCGTTGTAAGAGACATGCTTGGCTCCACGGTTCACCAGCAGCTCCATGACCTTAAGCGCCGGTGAGTTGCGCACATCATCGATATCACGCTTGAACGCCACGCCCAAAATGAGGATCTTGGCCTTGCCAAAGGCGATGCCGCGGTCACACAGCACGCGCCGCACCATACCCATGACGTAAAAGGGCATGTCCTCGTTAGTCTCGGCGGCCAGTTCGATAAAGTTGGTGTGAAAGTCGTACTCCCGTGCCTTCCATGCAAGATAGTACGGGTCCACAAGGATGCAGTGCCCACCGATACCCGGACCGGGGTAGAACGGCATGAACCCGAACGGCTTGGTGGCCGCCGCATCGATCACCTCCCACACATCGATGCCGCCCATGCGATCACACAACCGTGCCAGCTCATTAACTAGTGCGATGTTTACGCTGCGGAAGATGTTCTCCAACAGCTTTTCCATCTCCGCCACGCGCGGGCTGGAAACCGGCACCACTTGCGACACCACCTGCCCTGTGATCGCGCAAGCAAGCTCGGTGCAACGCTTGGTCACACCTCCTACCACCGTGGGGGTGTTCGCCGTGGTGAACTTCTTGTTGCCCGGGTCGATCCGTTCAGGCGAAAAGGCCAGGAAAAAATCCTCTCCGACTCTGAGGCCAGTCTTTTCCAGAATCGGCTGAACAATCTTTTCCGTCGTCTCCGGGAAGGTCGTGCTTTTCAGGATGATGAGTTGACCCTTGCGCAAGCCTTTCGCGATCTCCGTTGCCGAGTCCACGATGTATGACACGTCCGGTTCTTTGTTGTCGGTAAACGGCGTCGGCACGCAGATGTAGACCACGTCCAGCTCTGGGACACAGTCGTAACTGGCGGTGGCTTTAAGCTTCCCCTCCCTCACGCAGGTTGCCAGCTCTGTATCGTCCACATCATCGATGTAGTTTTCGCCCCGGTTGACTTTATCCACTTTGGCAGCAGACTTGTCAATACCAACCACGCTGAATCCCTTTTTGGCAAACTCCACCGCCAAGGGCAGGCCCACGTAACCCAGCCCCACGATGCCAATCTTCGCGCTTTTGTCTGCGATCTTCTCTTTCATATGCTCCTCTCCGGTCTTCAAGTGTCTTGTGCCCGATGTACTCTGCGTTCTCTCCAAAAAGAATGGAATGGTCGAGCGGTCTACTGAACTGGATGACCATTCCACTCTGTGAACTGGGGCCTTGCCGGCCCATGCTACAGATCGCGCTGATAATGTGCCCGGTAGTACTCCAGGTAGGCGCCGCTCTTCAAAGGTTCCCACCACCAGCGATTGTCACGGTACCACTTGATAGTGGCGGCCATCGCCTCGCGGAACTGGTGGCGAGGCTTCCACCCCAATGTTTGGATCTTGTTGGTGCTCACCGAGTAGCGCCGGTCGTGCCCCGGGCGATCCTTGACAAACGTCATCAGTTCCTTCGGCTTCTCCAATTCCTCCAGGATAATGGCGGTTATCTCCAGATTGCTCCTTTCGTTGCCGGCCCCTATGTTGTACGTCTCTCCATCCACACCGCGTTGGACCAGAAGTTCGATTGCCTCGCAATGGTCCTCCACGTAGATCCAGTCCCTGACGTTCTTGCCGTCCCCGTAGATGGGCAATGCCTTATCGTCCAGGGCATTGGTTACAAACAATGGGATGAGCTTTTCTGGATACTGATACGGACCGAAGTTGTTGGAACACCGGGTGATAATCACCGGCAACCCGTAGGTCACAAAGTAGGAATGAGCCAGGCGATCGGCACCGGCCTTCGAGGCTGAGTATGGACTCGAGGGCTTGAGGGGCGACTCTTCTGTAAACGAGCCGTGCTCAATACTGCCGTATACTTCGTCTGTGCTAATCTGGATGAACTTGCGCACGTGCTGCTCACGGGCGCACTCCAGGAGAACAAAAGCGCCAAAGATGTCGGTCTTGATAAAATCATCAGGCGCACCGATGGAGCGGTCCACGTGGCTTTCTGCCGCAAAGTTGACCACGACATCAACCCCCTTCATGAGCTCTCCAACGAGCGCCCGGTCGCAAATGTCCCCCTTTACGAACCGGTAGCGGGGGTCGTGGGCCACGTCGCGCAGATTGTTCAGATTGCCAGCATAGGTAAGCTTGTCAAGGTTGATGACACGCACATCGTCGTAAGTGCGGAGGAGATAGTGAATGTAGTTACTCCCAATGAACCCCGCACCGCCCGTAACCAAATATGTGGTCATGTCATTGGCCCCCTTCTGTCAACCCATTTTGACGTCCCAGGTATACGGCACCTGAGGCGAATCGTATGGCAGGCGATACTCGTCCGGCTGGGCATAATTGTAGGGCTCGGTCACCGTATTGACAACGATAGCCTCTTCTTCGCCAATGCACTTCCAGCCGTGCAACACCCCCACTGGCACATGGACCAGCATCGGATTGTGTTCGCCAATGAAAAACTCGTTCACCTCACCCCTGGTCGGCGAGTCCGGACGGTCATCATACAGCACCACCTTGAGCATGCCCTTGACGACCACGATGTTGTCCTCCTGCAGCTTGTGGTAGTGCCAGCCCTTAATGATTCCTGGGTAGGTGGTGGTCATGTACACCTGACCGAACTTGGTAAACATCTCGTCGTCGGCCCGTAACATCTCCATCAATCGGCCACGTTCATCAGGAATAACACGGAGGGGCTTAAGCTTGACGCCATCGATCACGGTCGATCTCCTTAGCTGAAACGGGTGTCAATTTACAAAAAGGTAGCCTAAAAGTCAATTGGTTTGTTGGCTTAGCGGCGTAGCGCGAGCGCAATGGATACTGCCTTATACTGCATCTGCTCACAGTTGCGGAAGTCCAAGCGGTACCCTCCCCTTGGTTCCAGCCGGCCACTCGGGGATGAGGGTGCGCCGCCTCCCAGCCTACCCGGAAGTGGGTTTCCGAGCGAGGACCAAGAACTCAAAATCATCCAAGGCTACCGGACGCTGCTCGAAATGGCCCGCAAGGGAGCCCCAAAACGCGATCACCTCAAACCCACAGAATTCAAGGAGGAGCCGGATCTCTGCGCAGGTGTAATAGCGATTGACGCATTTGAGCTCAAACGGCACCCCATCCTCGCCCACTCCTCGCTCCGTCCAGTGCCCCACCGAACGTTCTACCTCCAGAAGGTCATCGTTTTCTGGATGCCGAAAGGCAAAGGCTGCGTGCAGCACATTAAGGAGTAAGAGAGCCCCTGGGCGTAGAGCGCGATGAACTTCAAGCAGAAACTGGTGGTCGTCCTGGTCGCCGTCCATGATGCCAAAAGCCCCCTCGCAGAGCGAGATTGCCACATCAAACGCTTCGGAGAATGGTAGAGCCCGAGCGTCCGCCCTGACCACCCGCACGCTGACCCCTTGCTGGGCAGCACATTGTCGGGCCACCTGCACCATGCGCCGCGAGAGGTCCACCCCCACGGACCAGAACCCGCGCTTGGCCAACTCAATACAGTGTCGCCCTGCACCACACCCGATATCGAGCACACGTGTCGTCGGCGTCAAAGCCAACGCCTGGATCAGGAACGAGACCTCCTGCTTCGTGCCTTGGGTGAAGGGGTAGTCAAGGTACTTTACCCCCAGCCGATCGAACAACTCCCGGTACCAGGCACTCATAGCTGAGCCCCCCTCTTGGGGATGACAATGTACCCTTCTGCCTCGTCCCCCACCATTTCAGCCAGGTCGCGGGCCAGCAAGTAGACTGTGTAAGCAGCGACAATCGCATCCAGCTCGTGGTGGCTGAGGTCCTCTGGAACACTTACCCCAAGCCGAGAAAGCATCTGGCCAAGGTACAGCCTTCCGCGCCGCGTCTGCTTGGCGGGAAGTTGCGCGCCGAGCAGCAGCCGCTTGGTGGCGTACGGATAGATTTCTACCACTCTGAGTCCAACCGCGCAAAGCTGACGGTAGAGGCGCAGGCTGCGCAAGACCCAGCCCTTGGCGAAAGAGTTTTTCACGGTGAAAAAGCAGCCGATGCCCCGACGCGCCAATTCCAGTTCGCAGAAGCGGCCTTTTCGCCCGTTGGGCTGATCATGGTCACAGGTGGGGGAGGCCGCAAAACAGCACTCATGCAATCCTATGGGCAGCACGCAAGGTCCATCCAGTCCCACGGCGAAGAGACGGAGCCGGTACGGGGTAAAGAATCCCACGATTTCCTCGTCAGTCCGGCCTAGCCCGGCGTCCACCACCTGCAACCTCCCGTCCAAAACGGCCACGCCGCTAGGCCGGGCTGAGCTGCCACTTGGGTCGATGCCGCCGTACAGTACACCCTCCGGCAATGTCTCATGCTCCTGCGTCACGAGAGGAAAGTTAGCACATCTCACGTAAAAATCAACTTGTTTCTCGCCATCCCCTGTGCCACCTCTTTCTGAAGCAAAAGGCCGGCGTTGCAGCTTGCAACGCCGGCCCTGGAGAGCTCAGACGGTCAAGAGCGGCCTCTTCCACCTCAGGACGCTGCCGCGCCCTGCTCCTACGTGACCCACACCCGCCCCTCCGCCGTCTAAGTCACCTCCATCGCTGAAGCTGATTTCGGTACTAGAAGCGAAACGCTGCGCTCACCCGATGTGTGCCGCGCAACTGGTAGCTCACAAATGCATAGTCTACCTGCACCCGTCCGAGGCGCAGGCCTGTGCCGACGGCAAGCTGGCCATCGTTCGAACCGGCGCGCAGTGCTACCGCCCTTCGCACTCGCAATTCACCGCCAAAGTACATCGCGCGGGCACTCAGCCACTCTCTGTCCAAAGCGAGGGTGACCTGAGATCTAATAAAGGGCACAGTTTGACAAATGGCCACACCGGAGCGCACCACCGCCCCCGCACGATCAACTGCACCTGAAGGAGTGTTCCACCTCATAGAAGTCCGCGAGAGGTCGTGCACGCTCAGGCCAACGCTTACCGTCCTCTGTGGCTCGCTATCGCTCATCGACTCGCTCATGAGGCGTAGGAGGAGGCCGGCATCCAGACCCTCGCCGCGACCGGCAAAGGTGTCCAGTCTCTGCTCCAGGTATTTGAAGTTGGCCCCTAAACTAAGCTCGGCTGGAATCCACACTCGCGCCAGTCCAACCCCCAAACTAACCTCGAAGTCCATGCGCCTGGCAAAGGAAAGCAAGAGGGCGTTTTCCGAGTCTTGGAAGTACCCTTCTGGCTCGCCCGTGGAGCGAAGCGCTGGATTGGTGAATCTATCCCATCGCGTCTCCTGGAGCGGGCCGTAGCGCGGAATGTCCTCCACCCCCAACCTTATCCAGCCCACGCCAACGGTTAATGCTGGTATGAGTCTCACCGCGAGGCTTGCCACATTATAGTGCGCCATGCCCCCGAAGAGAGGTGCGTGCTCGAAGGTCAGCTCGGCCCGATGCACACACGTCAAACCGGCTGGGTTCCAATAGAAGGCAGTACCATCGTTGGCCAGAGCGGTAAATGCGCCGCCCATGGCTATGGCACGTGCTCCCACGCCGATTCGCAGGAACTCCGCGGCGTATGTCCCAGCCTGCGCCGGCTGGTGCACTAGCGCCAACCATCCGATCAGAATTGTCACTCCCCACCGTAGGCCACGACTGATTGTCATTTCGCTCGTTCTCCGCACTGTGCTACTATCGCAGTCTCGCTATCTTCTCGATGGTCTCTATGCGCGCCTGACCCTTCTTTGCCACCAGCTTCAGGAAATAGACGCCGTTGGCCACTTCGTCGCCCTCCTCATCCCGGCCATCCCACACCACCTCAGTGTAGCCCACCACCGATTCTACCTGATTGCTCAGGTCCCGCACCATACGCCCAGAGGTGCTATAGATGCGCAGTTGAAGCTCATCGGCCTCGGCAGTGAGGGTGAATGCGATCACCGTCTCGGATGCAAAAGGATTTGGGTGATTCGCTATGCTGCGCAGGGTGAAATGCTCGCTCACTACGAACGACACCTCAGCTATCCCCTTGTTTCCGTGCACATCATACGCGGTCACCTGCAGATGGTGCGGGCCCGGTGCCAGCTCAGGAGTGAACCCCACAAATAGCACGTTAGGTGCTTCCGATGTGGATCTGACTGAAAACTCTGCCGGCGCCAGCTCGACTGCGTCCAGCACTACCCGTACCGGACGCAGTTCATTATCCAGAGGACTGGCGTCCTCAACAATGGCCACGATGCTGGGCTTGGCAGGGACAAAGTCACCATCGGCAAAGGTCTGGCCTTCGAATTTGACCCTAATGGTTGGCGCCTGATTGTCGGCATTCACGAAAAGCCCATACACCGGGAAGAGCGCGGTGGCGGTGGCGGACACCTTCGCCTCCTGCACATCCACCTGGCTGTCCAAGTAGACCCACTGGGAGGCCCGAGCGTCCCAGGCATAAAGCTTCAACCTTCCCAGCGAAGCAGCATGCATTGCCAACGTATCGCCCTTGTCAAAAAACATCGTCACGTGATAGGGGCTGGTGAAACTAATCGTGCTGTCGTCACTCACGAGGGCGTAGAGGTAGTTGGACTTCCCGTCCTTGAGTCGAACAGGCACCAGGTCCTTCGCCTTGGAAGCGCCTGGGGCAAAGTGCTGCAGCATCATGCCGCTCACTGCAATCGCGGTACTATGGGCCATGGCTTGCGGGGGAATGCTCAGAGAAAAGTTCACGTCCGGCGCGATTGCCCAGTCGCCCGTACCCGTGGCCTGGGGTACAATCCACCTTGTGCGTTGCACCGCATTGTTGGCACGGTTTTGTTCCCGCACCGCCCTCGCCGAGTCCACCACGACGCGCAGCGTACGCCACCCGCTCACCTCGTGTTTGCACACAAAAGTGACCGTGGTATCCGCACCCCTGGGCAAGTTGCCGATATGAATCTCAGGCGCCAAAAGAGCACTGGCTCCTGAAGTGACATCGAACAAGTGCACGAGAAAGGGACCGGTCTCCACCTCGCCCGCATTGGTGATGGTGGTGCTCACCTGGAGCGAGGAGACACCGGCAACCACCATGCTTTCTCCCTTTACGGCAATGTCCGCTGCCCGGGCCACTTCATAAGAAAACGTCTGGCTCACCAAAACACCGGCCGCGCTGGCACTGTACTCGGCCACAATGCGATAATACACGCGCGCACCCCCTTCCACCTGAATGGGGGCCACGGTGCGGTAGAATCCCTCTCCGTTCGGTGTCATGTCGATGCGCGTCCAGGTAGCACTGTTCCGCGACCACTCGGTGTATACGGCCGTAGGCCCGCCAGGCGACAGCGACGGAGAAACCGCCACCTTTGTCGATATCCACACCGAGTCAAGGTGGGCCGGGCACGGAGGTTCGGTGAACACCTGAACAAAGTGGAGCTCGTTGAGGCGGAACGTTATTGCCCCCATCCCGTCGGTCTGTTCATTCCAGAAATAAGCACGGACTACCCCCGGCCCCTTGCCCTCTTGCCAGTGCTGGGCAAACCCTGAAGTGACCTCAGCCAGGCACGCCTCAAACCGCCCGTTACTGACTTGCACCACTTTTTCGGCCACCACCGAGTCGGCATCGTTGACCACTTCGAGTAGCACTAAGCCACTCAGCCCACCAGCGACAGATCCACTCACCAGCAACGAATCGCCCATGCTGAGGCTCGATTTGGCCAGTGAAAGCTGGATTTCGGTGGGCGGCAATCCGATGCGCAAAGCCGGGTCGCCCATGAGGTTGAAACTCTTTGCCTCATCCGGATAACGGAACCCGCCGCCGAGCATGCCCAATTTGCCTTCGGTGGTGACCTGGCCCACGCGGCGCCTCCCGTTTACAAAGAGCGATTTGAACAGGGCTACGTTTAGCAGTTGGTCGCCGTACAGGCGCGCCCTTCCTGCCGAGCCGAAGTGAGCCACTATTCCCCGCGCGGGAGCGCGCAGCAACTCTTCGCCCAGCGACGCCTTGGTCGGGCTATCAAAATAGCCAATGAAACAGGTGAGGCTGAAAAGAACCGGAAACTTCATTGTGTTTTTCAGGAGCTTGACGTCGTCGATCTGGAAGAGCTCCTCATCAGAAAACACACCGCCGCCGCCATGGCCGATAAAGTTCATGATCACTGTGCCTTCTTCAAACAGCTTCACAAGCTCCTCGGTGCTTCCCATGTGCGGGGAGCGGGTGTCCGTGGACAATCGTCGCACACGGATCTCCGGCGGCGTGCAGTTCCGCTGGAGGTAGTCGGCGTTCATCTCGAACTCATTACGCGTTGCCGTGCCTGTACCCGTGATTAAGCCAAGTTGTCGCCGCCATTGACCGAGGAGGGGATAGCGCTCGTACTGGATAATCTTGGCGATGACCGCCCCTGCCTCTTCTGCGCTGGCAACCGGCAGGCGCCCTACATAGAGGTCAGGCAGTACGTCGTCGCCGCTGACGCACGCAAAATAGTTGTCGCTGGACAGCACGCCCCAGGTCGTGGTGTACTCCAGCATCGTGGGCACATAGGTGCGC
>JAPDPR010000024.1 GCA_034506335.1 candidate division KSB1 bacterium | reverse complement strand
ACCCCTGGTGGCTGAACCCCGTCCACCAGCGTCTTCACCCTGCGACCGAGGGCATCGAACACCACCAGGCGGACATGGGGCATTCCCTCCGGCACTTCGTAGCGTATCGTCACTGTCGGGTTAAAGGGGTTCGGATAAGCCTGGTAGAGCCGGAGCTTGGCAGGGGTGGGCGTAGACGGATCATCCACCCTGACTGTGGTGGGGCGTGCCAAGCGCAGGTCGTCAATAACCAATGTCCCCCTGACTGCAGCGCCCGGCGCGTAGGAAAGCTGAATACTGTCGAAGCCGAGCGTGCCGTCGAGATTGCCGTCGCCCAGCCAGGTGCCGGTGCCGTCGCGGGACATGTCCCAACTCACCAGGCGCCACCCTGCCCAATCCACCACGAACCAAGGGCTTACCTCGTGGTTGGTGGCCTGATAGTCTGGCACACGGTCGTCCACGCAGAAGCGGAACAAAGTGCCGCTGGCGTCGCCGAACACGTAGGCCTGCAGGAGGTAGGAGCTGTCAAAGCGCACGTTCTTGGGAGCGCCCCCTGCCAGGTAGACGCGGATCAGCCATGCGGACGCCCCTGTGTCCCATGCATAGTTGACGCGCATGGCCGTTGTACTTTTCGTCAAGAGGTTGACGACCTCCCCCTCTGGCAGTCTGGCTGTGGCGTCGGTCACAACACCAGTCGTGCTTCCGCTCTGCTGCGGCGCCCACCAATTGCCCAGCCCGCTCTCGAAACTATCGATGCCGGCAAAATCCAAAAATGTACCAGTGGTGACAAAGCTGTAGGACCTGGTGTTGAGAACCACGTTACCAAAATAGTCCCGCAGACCCGCGAAAATCCTGGTCACATACGTCTCCCGCGGGTATAATGGGGCCTCGGGGAAAAACGTCAAGATGCTCTGCGCATTCACCACATAGTGTTTGATAGTGCCCGGCACGTAGGTGTGGTCAACCCATCGTTCCACCTTGTACAGCGCGCCAAAGTCGACAGTGCTGTCCAGTTCCTCGTCGTACCAGGCGCTGATGATGGGGTGCAGCTCCACGTTAGTGGCATTCTGCTTGGGATACATCTTGACTATCTTGGGCGGGGTGATGTCGGCACGGCTGGTGCGGAAGCGGACCACGAAATCATCCCCGCCAACACCGTCACTATTGCCGTCCAGAAAGTAGCCGTGGATACTTCGCGCCGTGCCGGCGATGGTCAGCACGTAGTCGGTGGTGAACTGCAGCGTGTCGGTGCGCACCGTGAGGCGGGTGCCGTCGGAGGACCATGAGAACGATACATCCGCACGCGGCTGCAGGGCAAAGGCACTTTCCACCGTTTGCCGGTCCATGGGCCTGCTAAAGGTGATCACCATGTCTGCCCACGCCGGGAAGGCCGTGTCGCCGTCTGCAGGGTAAGTGGACTTTACCACAGGTGGCACGGTGCTGTACATTCCCACGTCGACAAAGGTGAAAAAGGTATCGGACAGCACCACTTGCACGTGCTCTGGCACGTAATTGTCTGCCTCTACGCTCAGCTCGACGCTCCCTGTGCCCAAGCCTTCAACGTAGTAGAAGCCGTTATGGAGTTGGTTGGGGTCACTTGAATACAAGTGGAAAAGGGATTCGTAGGTATCCGTCACGTACGTGGTGCCGCCGACGGTGACCCGAGCACCGTTCAGTGGCACACCAGTCTCGGCATCGTAGACGATGCCGGTGCAGATACCCGGCGCCGGCCGCGGGAGGCCATGGAAGCGCAGAATCGACCAGAAAAACGTGCGCGCCTCCAGCCGCTTCCAATCTGCGTTCATGAACAGCTGGTTCTGCCGGGGATTCGTGTGGAAGCCTGCCTCGCTCAGCTCTGAGGGCATGGTCGTTTCGCGATTCACATGGAGGTAAGGCCCGCCCGAAGTCCGACAAAAGTCCGACCAGGTGTAAAAGCTGCAATCGCCGATCGAACCCCTCGTGGTGGTTCGCATGCCCTTAGTGAGCAACACCACCATGATATCCGCCATCGCCTTACCCCCACGGGGGTACTTTTCCTGACCGTTGTAGTACTGACCCCACAAAAGGAGCGTGCTATTAGCCGAAGGATCCCCTGCATCGCTGTGTATGGAGTGAAACCACGCCGCGCCTACCCGATTTGCAAAGTCCGTGCGCTGGGTCAATGACACCTGCTGCTGGTCATTGGTGCGCGAGATGTACACCGTGTCAATGTCCGTCTCATTGAGGAGCATCTCGCGTAGACGCAAACCGACGCGGAGATTACGCTCAGCCTCGGAATAGCCATATACTCCCATGTTTTCTTTCTGACTGTGCCCTGGGTCCAGAAAAATGTTCCACCCGGCCAACCCCGTGACCTGGGCCGATGCTCCAGAAAGAAGAGCCATCCACAGCAACAGCATCGCCCCAAGTGTCAAATCCCAATTTCGCCTCTGCATCCACTTCCTCGCTATTCTTTCGCACGAAAACCGTCGTCTCTGCTTATCAGTGCTCGATCCGCACCTTGCTCGTGTCTAGTTCCACTTGGACCACATAGATGGCACCCTCGTCCATGGTGTCGAAGGCGATCATGCGCCCGTCCGGTGACCAGGAGGGGTTCATTTCCAACCGGTCTGCGGTGGCGGTGATTGCCGTCGTGGTGCCGCCTTCCAGGTCCACACAGTAAATGTCCGAAGAGATGAACTGGTGCCCGTCATCTTCAGCGACCATGTAGGCCAGGTGACGGCTATCCGGTGCCCACTGGGGCCGGTTCCCCCGACCCAGGTCCACAAGCCCGGTGCCATCGATATTCACCACATACAGGTTGCCGCCCAACACCTCGAAGGCCAACCGCTTCCTATCTGGGGAGAGGACCTCGTTCAGGTATTGCTCGCCCGGCAGCGGGTCCAGCGTGGCCACCGGCTTGGCACCAGGTCCGGCCACTACGATTGCCCCTCCTTTCTGGTAGCAGAAGTAGCGCGGCGTTGCCCGCACGGTCTCAACCGCCTCCTTCCCAGAGTCCAGCACTTCCACGTCCCTGGAGCTGACGATGACCACCTTTGCGTCTGCCTCTGCCCAGTGCGGAAGTTCTGGCATCGAAGTGCGAAAATCGGTTAGAAGTCTGGCCTCCCCGGTGTCCACCCGAAAGATCTTGGCCGCGTTGTAGCGAAAAGGGCCTCGGTACTGCGCCACCCTGGTCAAAATCGCCCGCGAATCTGCAGACCACTCGAATCCGTACCCGGCAGCTGGCTCGGCAGTTAGCTCCCGTACCCCATTGCCATCGGCGTTCATCACCCATAAGCCCTCGTAGCGCTCCCCGGTAAAAGCTATCATCCGGCCGTCTGGGGACCACATAGGGTTCATGAAAAAGGCGCCATCGCCACCCACCAGCTTTACCGGCTTCCCCACCACCCTAACCCCTGCACCTACCTGCCCGCTGACCAGGGCTATTGCCAGAATCAGAAATACGCGTCGCATATCCATTTCCTCACGAGTAATCCTTGCGTGCACAACAGCCCCCAGGTCACAACTTGATAAAGATCTTCCTCCGATACAGAATGGTCAAAATCCCCGCCCACAAGAGAATATGGAGAACGGGGTAGAGCAACGAGCCACCCCAATTGCCTGCCACCGGTACGAGGACCTTATTGTAAATGAGGCCCTTGACGGACTGCCGCGTACCATCAGCCATAGCAAACTGCCAATAGTAGAGCAACTTGGCCAGGAGCGAAGAACCAAAGTACGCGAGGATGGCATTACTGCCATAGACGATCGTCGGCTGCAGTCCACGGCGCCACCCCTTGATGTCGATTGCCCAATAGCTCATGGCCAGGAAATGCAGCGCCAGGCCGGCGGTGTGCAGCACGTAGCTGCTCGTCCAGAGCTGCTTGTTCAGCGGCATCCAGGTCTTCCAGATCAGGGCGGCCACCAGGAACAGGTTGGCCACCACAAACATACCGCTCACCTTTTCCATCGGCGTCCGCTCGCTGCGCAGCCACTGGCCGGTGCGGTAACCCAGCAACGTAGTGGCTATGGCCGGAATTGTGCTGAGAAATCCTTCCGGATCAAAGTCCGGCTTCCACATGTGTCCTTTTAGGAGCACGTTATCCACGTACTGGGCCAGATTGCTGCCCAATGCCCACGGGTCAGCACCACGCCCAGGAAAAGGCACCAACACCATGAGGGCCCAGTAGCCCAGGAGCAAGAGGAGGATAGTCACGACCTGCCCTCGCTTGCCCACGTGCAGCACCACCAAAGAGGCGAAAAAGTAGCACAGCCCGATGCGCTGCAACACACCAGGGAGGCGCATCTGCGCAAAGTTGAACTCCGGGAACACATTGAGGAACCACCCAAGAAACAATAGGAGGGCGGTCCGCTTGAGCACCTGGAGGTACAAGGGGGTCAGCTTGCCAGCAGATTCCAGTCTGCGCGCGAATGAAAAAGCCATCGCCACGCCCATGATGAACAGGAAAAAGGGGAAGACGAGGTCAGTCGGCGTACAGCCATGCCATTCCGCATGCCGCAGCGGCGGCAGCACATAGCGCCAGCTACCTGGGTTGTTGACGAGAATCATAAAGATGATGGTCAGGCCGCGAAAGGCATCCAGGGAAACCAGTCGCCTTGTTGGGGGTTGCTCCATGGGGGTTAGTCTCCTCTGCGTCGTCTTCTTCGGGGTCAGGCTCTTACCGCAGCACAATCATCTTAGCGGTGGCCTCGTGGCGTTCCGTCACCAGCCGGTAGAAATAGACCCCCGAAGGAACATCCTGGGCATCCCAGCGAACCGCGTGGGCGCCAGGGGGCATCACTTTGTCTACCAGGATCGCTACTTGCTGTCCGGCCGTGTTATAGACCCGCAACTGGACGTGCGACTCTTCGCCAAGCTCATAAGCAATGGTGGTGTGCGCATTGCACGGGTTGGGATAGTTCTGTTCCAGTCGAAAACGAAGCACCTGCCCTGCGGGATGCGGCTGGTCCACCAGCGTTACTTCCTGTACCAGCGCGAACTTGATCGCGTCAGCACGCAACACTACACCCTGAGGGTTGGTGTTCTTGCCGGTGTCGATGACCCGCACCTGCACCGGTACGCCAGCGGGGAAGTAGTAACGGCCTACCCGCACCCATGAGCCGCTGCCCTGGTTCTGGTCGACCACCACAGAATCCAGCACAATCCCGGCGACGCTGACCTCATACAGTGCGTGGTTCGTGGTATTCACGGTGGTGGGTACTATCTCGAAGAGCTCGTACACGCCCGCCACCTCCAGCGCGCCGGTGAAGGTGGCGTAGGCCCTCGGCGTCTGGTTCAAAGGGGCATAGCGACTGGTGGGCCCGTATGCTTGGGCGACACTGTAGCGCCACTGGCCAAATTCATGATAGTGTAGCGAGTCCTCATTGTCCACGATGAGGAAATAGTTTTGCACTCGCGCGGTGATTGGCACGCTCAGCCGCGATCGGCGCGGGTCATCGCTCAGCAACACGAGTGAATCAATAGCCGCTCCTGAATTCGGCCAGAAAGCGAAAACCGGTAGTGTAACGCGCCCCATGGTCGGTACTGTGAAGGGCGTAGCCAGACCAGCCTGGACCATACCCCGGGCTGATGAAGTCGCGGTGACGGTCACCTCCTCTACGCCCCAATTTTGCAGCTGAAGGGAAAAGCGTACCGTGTCGCGGCGACTCACCTCGCCGAGGTCGACAACCTGCGGCTGCACATGCAGGTCACGGTCCCGCACGAGGGCGGAGAACTTGGCCACGTCTGCGACCGCAGTTCTTCCCACTCCATCACCGTGAGCAGCCATTTCCAAGAACGTGCCTGAACCAGGAGACAACCGAGCTGTGCCCACGTAAACCCAGGTACCCGCCGGCAGCCCTTGCTCGAACGAGCACTGGCCCACCAAAGCCCCTGCGCTGCGCAGGCGGAACTCGACCCGTCGCGCCGCGTTGCTCACGGCAGCCACCTGCACGAAGACATTATAAAGCCCTTCCTCGGTCAATCGTGGATACCAGTGCACTACCGCACTGTCACCCGCTGCCACACTGGCGGTCAAGGCTGTTCTGCCCCACGCTCCCTGCGGCACTGAGCGCCACGACCCCACCACTGGTTGGAGCTCACCGCTCTCGTCGTCGCAGAAAAGATCATCGGGCAAGAAGCTGTGGACAAAGAGCGCCTGGTTGCCCACCGTATCGCACACCGCCACACCCACCTTTGCCATGGGACGCGCGGGCAATGAAACCTGCCACGTTTTGTCGCCGACTTGTTCTGCGAATACCAGCCCATAGTCCTCGTACACATCCTTGAAGGCCACAACCGGCTGGGGCTGGAAAAGGGGTTCGTCGCTCTGAATAAGCAATTGGACCTGCTCGGCAGTGCCCGCCACCTGCACCGTGAGCCGCGGCGCTTGCACGTCGTCGCTGCGAAGCCAGCGCTGCATTGCCTCCACCGCCGTGCAATAACGGAAGCTCACCCCCGGATAGCGCGCCGCCGCAGCGTGAGCCGCACTGTCGACCTTGGCGATGTTGCTCAGAAAATCCGTCTCGGGGAGGTGACCCCAGATGCACGCCACCTGGTCGATGCCCTTGTCCGCCTCCGCAAATATCTGGTCCAGGTACCCCCTGGCCACTGTGGTCGAAAAGTGCGCGGAGCGGACATTCCATCCTCTCCCGTTTCCCGGTACCTGATAGTCGTCCTCCGACGGGTGGTATGGAACCCACTGGCTTGGCGCCCGCGACCAATCGATCACATTGTCCAGGGGCTCGGCGGTGTCCACACCTCGCGCTGGGTAGTCGTTGTGCATGCTGAAAGGGAGAAGCCGATTCAGGTACCGCTGCCAATCGTTATCCATGTAGTGCCAGCCGCTGCGGAAGGAGACCGGAAAAACCCCCTCCTCGAGCAGCAGCTGCGCCAGGGTCACATCGAAATCGTCCCGGCACTCCTGGAAGGTATGCGCCTGGTTCCACCACCACCTGCCGTCGCCATCATAGTCGCTCCAGAAGAAGGTGTGGTAGTGGAGGGAGAGCTCATCGCCGTTGGCCACGACGTTGTCGCCGTGGTACTTTTTCATCAAGTACATGGTCATGACGTTGGGCACGGGCACGTTCGTATTGCGCGCGTAGCGGAAAATGTTCCCCGCCATCATCCACCAGGTCATCTTCAGAGGCTGACCATAAGAGTCCACAAAGCGTTGGCGGAACGCGGGGGCCATCACCTGATAGGCGTTTCGGGCGGGCTCTGTGTAGAGGCTTAGATCATACAGACAGTCATAACGGCCGTCATCCATCCCATCCCAGATGGCGGTGTCAGAGCCCAAAACAAGGTACACGGTTCCCCCAGCCAAGGCCAAAGCAGGCAGAACGAGGAGTGCAACTGTGCTGGCGATAAATCGGCGTGCCCTTTTCGATGACATCTCCCTTTTACCTCACGCTCTCGTACTACACAAATTTCGGCAATATGCAGGCCAAAATCAAGGGTGAAAATACCGCCGGTCAAAAAAAAGGGCCGTTGGTCTTTGCCAACGGCCCCTCTGCCGACCAAGAATAAGGCCTGCCTACTTCACCAGGGTCATGGACTTGGTCATGATCTTGCCGTCCACCACCAGGCGGTAGAAGTAGTGGCCGGTGGGGAGACCAGAGGCGTCGAAGGTGACCTTGTGCTCGCCCTCGTTCATCTTCTGGCTGAGCAGGGTCTTGATCTCACGCCCGTTCATGTCGTAGACCTTCAGCTCCACGAAGCTTGCCTTGGCCAGCGTGAAGGGGATGGTGGTCACCGGGTTGAAGGGGTTGGGGTAGTTCTGCATCAGCCCGTAGTCCCGAACCACGCTCCCGTTGTGCACCTCGACGACGCCGGTGTAGGGGTTGGAATTCTTGAAACGCTTAATCACGTTGCCGTCGAAATCTGCGGCCAGGGCGTACCAGACATTGTCCTTCTCATAGAAAGCCACGCCGCGCGGGGAGAAGATCTTGCCACCGACCGGCGGGTTGGGGTCGGAGCTCGGATTGCCAGCTGGCTCGCACAAGCTATCCACCACGGCATAGCCTTTGCCCGGGTCAAGCTGGTACCAGCTCTTGAAGTCGACTGCGGCATTGTCCCAGTAGGTGCCAACCCACATCATGCCCCAGGGGTCCCAGTCCAGGCACTGCGCCCACATGTTGCGCGCCACCGACTTGTCGGGCTTAAATATCGTCCCCAAAGTGTCTACCAGGGTGTATGTGCCATCCGGCCCGTCCGGGCTGTAGTAGTGCCGCACGCCATTCGGACCAGCGTAAATGGCACCTACGTATACGTCTTTGCCGTCTTTGCCAGCAATGACACTCCGCTGGATGCTCTTCACGGTGTCGGCAAAGTAGCTGTAGAGCTCAAAGTCCTCATCGTAGATGTAGCCCGGGTTGCCGGAGAGCACCGTCGTCACGTACACGTAGCCGTTCTCGTCCATTGCGGCTTCGGTCAACGAGGAACCTGCTTTCGGGAATATTTTGTGCAGGCCCTCCAGCGTCTGGTAGTTGATGTGGTAGACGGCATCGAAAGCGGTGTACAGCACGTTGCCGTCCTTGTCCAAAGCAATGCCACGAGCGCGGTTCCACAGTGTATCCGGAGTCCCACCGATGTTCACGAAACGCAGCTTCTGTACAAGATTGCCGTCGAGGTCGTAGATCAACGGCACACTGGCTGCGACGTTCCGCATCGTATCCGTTCTCCCGTAGGGGGCGATCCAGACCTTGTTGTCAGGGGTGATCACAATCCCGTGAGGTTGACTCACACGCACGAAATCAGCGTCAAACACCCACTGCGCCGCGGCCAGCGAAACAAGGGCCGTCATGGCCAACAGCGTGAACAGTACCTTCTTCATCGCTTGTCTCCTCCACGTTTGCTCCTAACAACCGACGCAACCACCTTTCCCCCATCCCCTTCAAACCCTCTCTGCTGGTCTACCACCTCCTTTCAGCCTCCTGGCTTCTGTGCGCCCCGCTCGACCATTTCCCATTCACCCTTTCCAACGACATCAAGAGCAAAAGCTCTGTGAAAGATACCGAAGTCAGGGGACAAAGTCAAGCCTTTTCTGCATGCAGGCGGACAAATGTCACGTGCGACCGTAGTACGGCGCGCCCTGCTTGAGCATATTCACCTTGAGCACCGCCTTCTTCTTGGGGTCCTCGCTCCGGCGGCAAATATAGAGGAAATTGCTGTTCCCCCAGGCCAGGTAGTTGCTGGCCGGCTCGAGGACGCCCGGGTAGAGGGGCTCAAATGAGCCGTCGCGGTGGACCACTACTACTGCCTGGGGTGCATTCGTGCCGATGTACAGGTCGCCGTCCTGGGCAAAGGTAATCGCCTGGACCTCCGAGGTGGTGTCAATACGGCTCCCCCAATCGAAATAAACCTCCTTGGGCGCCAGCGTGCCGTCCGGGTTAATCCTGTTGCGCCATACGTAGTGGCGACCGGTGGCATCGTCTCTCCCGCCGATGTAGACGTAGTCTTCAAACACCCGGACAGCGCGGATGTAGGTATTGGGGTAATCGGCGACGGCGGCCGCGCTCCCGTCCGGCTTGATGTTGTAGAGGAAATCCCCCTTGCCGCCCGCGTACATGGTCCCGTCCGAGGCAAAGTCAAAGTCGTCGATGCGACCCGGGGCGGTAATCCACTTCACGGCCGCCCCTCCACCCGGCGGAATGCGGTAAAAGCTTGTTGACCGCCGCCCCACGTACAGATAGCCTCCTGGCCCCATCTTGATGCCACTTGGCAGGGAAAACGGGACTGTTCCGTACACCTGTTTTTCACCCGCCGGGGTGATCTTTTCCACATTCCTGCTGCCTAACACCACAAAAACGTTTTCGTCCCGGTCGCACTCCACCACATATGGTTCGTCGAACTCGCCGTAGCCACCGATCGTGAACACGCCACGCACGAGCTTGTAGTTGACCACATTGCTGAAGGAGAGTGCACCCAAAACGGCAACCTTGACGGGAATTGCGTCGGCCACCACATTCGGGCTCTTGACCACCAGCCGCACCGGTGACGCCTCCAAGGTGGGCACCCTCGTTTTGCCGAAATAGACAAAGTTGTTTTGCGCGATCGGGGAAAAATTCTGACCGTTCACGGTCACCGTGACCAGTCCGGCGAGGGCGCTATCGGCCGGCTCCAGCGACGTAATGATGGGGTCCGGATTGTACTTCTGCGCCGGGTCATACAGGCCAATTGGTCTCTCCTTCTCACAGTTTAGCCCGGCGGCCACTAAAACCGCGCCAACCACCAGGGCACAGGCGAATCGCCTCATGTCCGCTCTCCTTAGCGAATGATCACGAATTTGCGAAATGCTCTCTTGCCATCCGGCGTCTCGAAGACTGCGATGTAGACGCCACTGACGACCACCTGCCGCGAGGAGGTCACCGAGGTCCACTCCTCATCGCCGCTGCCATCGGTGTGCTCAATGGTCTGGATGAGGTCACCTCGCTCGGTGAAGATCTTAATCGTGCACTGCGGGGGGATGTCCAAGAACATCAGCTTGTCCGGCTCTCCGGTGTACTGCAGGTCCCTGGCCCCGATGTTGTAAGGGTTGGGCACCACCCGGATTTGGCTCAGCGACGTGCCAGCGGCCCGTCGCAAGTATGCGGGCTCAGTGGTCCTTGTGTAGAAGCGTCCGCTGCAGAGCGGCCCGGTCGGGTTAGCCTCGCCCGTGGTGTTGTTGCTCCCGTCATTGCAAGCTACAAGGTAGTAGTAGTACGAAAAGCCGCGCGCGGCAGTCAGGTCGTCATAACTGGTCTTCCCTTTAGGCACGGTGGCAATTTCCTGATACACCGTGTCCGGCTTACCCACGGCTCGGAAGATTTTGTAGCCGGCAAAACCAGGTTCCTCTTCCGAAGGGCTGGGCGCCCAGGAGAGCATGATGCGGTCACCGCCCGAGCGCACCTCGAAGACCGGAGGCGGCAAGGGTGGTTGCGGAATCCGGTAACCAAGGTCATAATTGCGTTTAGCCCGCCCAAAGGTCTGTAGAATGGAATCCTTACCGGTGTAGACCCAGGCATTCTTGTAGACATCCTTGTTGTCGGTTGTGGAGCCGTTGGGGAGCGTGAATGGCCCTTTGTCGCTCGGGTTGTCGTAGGCCTGCTTCCACCGCTTGCCAATCAGCTCGCACATCTGTCGATTCAACCCACTGACTCCCTCCGCCTCGACGATGGTGATGCTCTCGCCTGGCTCAAGGTCAAAGGGCCCATAACAGATCCAGATATTCGTGCCACCGCCGTCGTTGTGGACGGTGACCGGGTCGGGATTCGTTGCCATGTACTTCTCGTCAAAGCGCTCGTTGCCACCTAGACCAAGGTGGGGATTGCCGCTCAACATGTCGTAGAGCAGAATCATGTTCCCTTCGTCGGTAGGCTGAAGGTTCCCCACGCTGGGGTAGGTGTCGCCTGCATGCCAGCCCAGTACCGTCGGTTGGTAGGGGTCATCGCTCTTGTCCTTGGCGCTCTTGTCTACGTGCAGCACGGCGATGCCCGCATGCTGTGGCGCGCACAACCGGCCATTGGTGCGAATATCAGGGCCACCCACATTATCGAAGGCGTTCTTGGTCGACTGACCCGCCCAGGCAAATCCGCATCTGATCCACTGCACGATCGGGTTCTGCTCGGTGATGCGCTCCTGGAAATGCGAGGGGTAGTCCTCCCCACGCTTGGTGACCCAGGTGTGCTTGCCCCAGCTTTGCCCGTCACCAATCATATTGGCCCCTTCCCGGCAAACGCTATAGCGCACGCCCCAGCTGATGCGCACCCCCTTCAACGGTGCGTGCAGCTCAATCTCATCATCGTAGTCGACGTTGCCGGTGTTGGTAAACGTGTACTCACGGATAAAGTAGTTGTCGTGGTACTGCTGGCTGAAGGCAAAGATGCGGCGGGTCATCGTCAGGCCCATGGTGGTGTTCACCACATTGGTGACGATGCGATCTGGGATTTGATTGGGGTCTATCTCATCCACGTCGCCAGCGTACGGGGCAGTGATGTTGTTGCCGTCGACATACACAGTGGGGGGCTCAAACTTGGCCGTCTGCTTGAGCACCATGGGGAAAAGGGAAATGTCTACATAACTGGCCGCGAAGTAGATGCCGTACTTGCTCCAGTGGTAGCCCTTCGCGTCGGTGAAATCCTCGCAGGCGATCCACTGCCGCTGGATGACGGCATTGTCCTGCTGCGGATAATCGGCCGGCCAGATCATCCCCTCATAGTAACTGTTGTTCCAGGCCCGCTCCGAGCCATAGGCGGAGAAGAGACTCTGCAGCGAACCCACGCGCACGTAGCGCTTTTCTGTGCCGGCCACCTGGCCGGTGCTGCTGGAAGCAAGGAGCGCGAGGAGCAGCAGCATCGCACTCACCCGCACTGCCGCGATTCCTGGTCTTATTCGCATGTCACCTTCCCAAATTCTTTGGACTCATAGTGGTCACCGCTCTTGTCCACCCTGCCTAAAAGTTCACCTTGATCCCGAACTTGACATCGCGCGGGTCAAGGAAGGTGAAGTACGTCAGATTAGGCATATCGATGTAGGCTTTGGTCTTGAGTATCCTCTCCAGGTCCTCTTTGGTCTTTGTGGGGTCGCTGGGGTCATACGGCTCGTATTTTACCCCTTCCTTTCGATACTCCCCGATGCGGTCGTTACCGTGCTCTGCCCCTGTCTCCCACGGGAAGTGCAGGGACTCTAAGTAATCCAGGTAGTCGTAATAGTTCGCGAAGCCGGCGTAGCTGAGTCGCTTGATGTTGAGGGCATTGGTTACATCCATGTAGAACTGCACGTCATACCGGCTAATGCGGAAGGTCTTCGCAAGGCGTAGGTCGAGGTTGTAATAATCCTTCCACTGCACATTGTCCACCAAGCCGGGGATGTTGTGGGGGTTGTAGGTCTCGTAGGCGCCCGCGCGCCAGCTCGCCAGGACGTTCAGGTTCCACAGACCCAACGGACGCAGCCCCAACACCTTCGGGCCGAATTCCGGCGGGGTCAGAAAATCGATGTTTGCCCGCGCATAGGGACGTGGGTGCGGCCTCTCCTGGTAAGGGTTCTGCCGCAAGTAGTCCCTCTGCATGTTCGGGTCCTGGTAGTAACGCAAAAGGCCAAAGTAGCCGCTGGTGATGACCTCATAGGTGTAGTTGACGAAGCCACTCACCCAACCGCCAGCCCGCTTGGTCAAGGTGACCTCAAAACCACGCACGTCCTGGTAGTTGTTGTTCTCGGTAATGTTGTACTTGACCGACCCGGTCACATTCTGGTAGTACACCCATCCCGGCTGGTTGGTGATGTCCCGGTAGTACGCCGCGATGTTGAGCAAGAACATGTCAAACAGATTCTGCGAGTACCCCAGCTCATACGCGACGGTCCGCTCCTCCTCCAGGTCCGGGTTGCCAATTGAGGTCACCAAACCATTGGCTTCACGCTGCAGTCGGAAGCGATACGTGGACGCCGCCTCCTGCAGGAAGTGACCGTAGTTGAAGTACAGCTTCGAATTCTCCGTGATGGGGTGCGACACCCCCAAACGAGGGCTCAGGTAGAGGTGCGACTTGGCGTCGGTGACCGGCGCGGCCTTCTCGATAGTCTTCCCATATCCTTCTCGGTACAGCTTATCGTACGGCTGCAGGGCGTAACGAATCCCGTTGGGGTCGGTATAGTCCAGACGCAAGCCCACATTGGCGATAAAGCCCTGGAACTCCAGCTTGTCTTGCACGTACGCGCCAATTCGGTAGGGGAAACGATGATAGGTCTGCGTCCGGTTCCAGGTGCTCATGCCTGGGTTCTCGGTGTACGACTTGATGTTGAGGTCGTTGTACACAAGCTGGAAGCCAGCCTTGACCTGGTTCCGGTTATCCACCTGGCTGGTCAGGTCGAAGCGAAGCGAGGAGGTCTGAATGACGCTCTTGTCCCGACCCAGATTCATCCAGCCGCCGATGATCATCGCGTCGCCGATGCCGGTCACGCCATAGCCCCAGTAGCCCCACGGTGCCTCATCCACGCGGATACCCGGCACAGGTTCGTAGCGCTTGGTGGTATCGCGCAGGGACATCTGGAACGTGTTGTAGCGATTGATGTTGTTCTGCAGGCTCACCTCATAGAAGGTGCGTGGGGTGAGCACATGGGTGAATTTGAGGCCCACCATGTTGCGGTAGATGGAAGCCGGGCTGTAGTACCCAGGCATGTAGAGGATCGCATTGCCGCTGCTGCTGCTCACCAAATCTGCCACCGAGTAGGTGCCGCGCAGTAAGTCCCCGGTGGGGGTGGTAGTCCAGTCGTACGGGGAAACGGAATGCACCTCGCCGTACATGCCGGTGAGGACCAACTTCATCGAGGGGCTGATGTCGGAGATCAGTTTCAGTTGGCTGACGTTTTCCCCGTATGCATCGCGCGAGAGCGGGAACACGAACATCTCGCGCAGGCGCTGGTGGGAGAGGAAGAAGCGGAGGCCACCCAGATACTCGTCCACCAGCGGTATCGGACCCCCAAAGGAAAAGTCGATGACATAGTCCGGCTTGGTGATGTCGCCCTGGCGGCGGTGCTGCCACTTCCACAGCCGCTGTGCCCCCTCTGGGGTGAGGTCATTGGACGGATCACCATCCTGCACCGTCGCATCGGCCACCGCGATCCAGCCGGCAAACGATGGGTATTGGCGCTGGGTGTAGCTGTCCCACCCGCCGCTTGCCGTGCCCGTCCAGCAGACTGCCGGGTCCAGATAGGGCCGCGTGAAGTATGTGTTCGGGTCGTAGATCGAAGGACCAAAGTGCTTCGGGCCAGGCGGGCGGTACAAAGCGGAAATCGTCCCGCTGTAGCGGTGGCGGTCCGCCTCCTTAGTGATCACATTGACGATGCCTGAGCGCAGGTTGCCGTACTCCGCGTTGAAGCCCCCGGTCTGGATCTGGACCTCCTTGACGGCCGAAAGTGGGACAGTGGTGTAGGGCGTATTGGAGCGTTCATCGTTGAGTGACAGCCCGTCCATAAGCACTGCGGCTTGGCGCGCGTCGCCCCCGCGGATGACCAGCCCGCGCACACCTGCCTGCAGTCCTACTACCTGCGAAAGCTCCTGCACCGGCAGGCTGGCGATCACCCGCGACTCGACGTTGACCTGGCTGGCGGAGACATCCTTCGGTACTATCGGCCGCTCGGCCTCCACCACCACCTGCTCCATTGTCAACACTTCCGCCTTCAAGCGGAAATCGACCGTGGTGGTCAAATCGACGTTCACCACCACGTTGGTGGCAGTCACCCTGGCGTACCCGATCATCGAGGCCTGCAGGGCATAGGTGCCGGGCGGCACGTTCAGGATCACGTAGTAGCCATTGACGTCGGTGGCAGCACCGATGCGCGTGCCCTCAATGATGACGTTCACCCCCGGCAAAGGCGCGCCCGTTTCGGCATCTACCACCCTGCCGGCGATTTTGCCGGTCGTACCACCGTAGAGCAGACCGGCGGCAAGACCGCACGCGATAAGCACGAAAAAGACTCGCATTTTCACAATATCTGCCTCCTGGCTTGGACATTCGGCAGCAGGACAGTCCCACGGGAGGACAGTATGCATCCCCCACTCATTGCGCGCCTCCCACCGCTGGGCGGCGACCCCACCCGCCACACGGGCCCATCACCTGCCTATGCAACCGCTATGGGCCACTGCTGCGCCGCGTTGCAGGGTCAGCTATTGCCACCCATAGTACGGCGCACCCTGCTTCAGCACATTGATCTTCATCATCCTCTTCTGAGCAGGATCGGTATCGTTCCGCTGATTGGCGTAGAGATACGAACCCGCACCCCAGGCCAACGAGAACACGTACGGTTTGAGCAAACCTTCATAGAGCGGCTCAAACGACCCATCCGGATGCACGATCATGATGCCGGCTGCATGGTCGGTGCCCACGTACATGTCGCCGTCTTGCGCAAAGGTCAGGGCATAGACCTGGGAAGTGGGGTCAACCTTGGTGCTCCACGCGAAATAGACCTCAGTCGGGCCCAGCTGTTCGTCTGGCAGGATCTGGTTGCGCCAGATGTACTGCGCGCCAGTGGAATCTCTACCGCCCACGTAGACGTAGCCGTTGAATACCCGCACCGCCCTGATGTACACCTTGCGATAACTGGCCACCTTGCTGCCGGTACCATCGGGTTTGATCAGGTACAGGTCATTGCCATCGCCGCCCGCGTACATCGACTTGGTGGGCGCGAAGTCAAAGTCATAGACCTTGCCTGGGGCGTCGACCCACTTTGCTGCCGCACCGCCACCCGGTGGAATGCGGTACAGGGCGGTGGTTGTCCGCGCCACGTAGAGATAGCCGCCCGGCCCCATCTTCATGCCGGTACCCTTCACAAAAGGCACCGTCCCGTAGGTGCTGCGCACATTGTCTTTGGTCACTAGGTCGACGTTCCTCGTGGTGAGGTCCACGTAGAGGTTCTCATTGGCGTCGCAGGTGATCGCCCACGGGTCATCCGCGGCCAAAAAGGCCCCCCAGTCCCAGATCGCCGTCAGGAGCTTGTATTTGACGACGTTGCTGAATAGCAAGGCCCCGTGCACTGCTACCTTGACATTGAGCGAGTCTCCGGTCACATTGGGGGTCTTGACCCGGAGCTCGGTAGCGCTGGCGGACAAGAGCTGAGCCGCGGTTTTGCCGAAATAGACAAAGTTTTCCTCCAAAACCGGGGAAAAGTTCTGGCCCTGGATAATGATCTGGCCGATGCCCGCCAGGGCGCTATCGGGCGGAATGATCGCAGTGATGACTGGGGTGGGTCTCCCCTGGAAGTTCGGGTTGTACAGGCTCTCGGGGTATTCGTTCTCGCATCCCGCCAACCACGCCGCCAGCAATCCCAGAGCCAGAATGGCTGCCAACCTGGAGTCTCTCGCGCTCATGGTGCGTCTCCTGTGTTTCAGCACGTTCGGTTGTCTCGCGCGCTGGGCACTACAATGCCAGCCGGAAAGACATCATCTGCACCGCATCAAACACACCGAACGGGATGTAAGCGTAGTCGAGGGCGATCAGGCGGTCGCCAAAGAGCTTTTGTACGCCAAACCCAAAGCTAAGCCCACGATCCGGATTCCCGTACTCGCCCTTCTCCTTTTCGGTATGACGATAACCCGTGGTGTAACCACCTCGCAGCGCCAACATCCCCATAAAAGTGTACTCAGCCCCTATGCTAAGCTGCTCGGGGTAGTCGCGCGGGTGGCTGGCGTCCACGGAAAGGAGAAGCGAGTGCATGTCGTTCTTGCCCAACACCAGCTCCAAGAGCTCCATGGACACACCGATCCTGAAGGTGAGGGGGAGCTGGAAGCCTTCCTTCTGGAATTTGATCTCTTTGGAAAAGTTACGCACGCTCATGCCAAAGGCCAGCGTGCGAAAGCCGGTGCGATACAGTGTCCCAAAGTCGAATGCCAAGACATCCTGGAAATTCTCGACCTTCTCGGTCACACCGGCGCTCACATCCCCCACTGGCAGCGTGCTGGTTCCCAGCTTTTGGTAGCAGTAGCGTACGTGCCCACCTACGCTGAAGCGGTCGGTAAGCGAACGCGCATAGGCCACTCCCGCCGCGAATGCCGAGGGTGTGAAAGTCTCGGTGTCGATATAGCCCTTCTCGGTTGTGGGATCGACCATCGTGCCCAGAAACTCGCCATAATCCACCGCCAGGATGCTGAAACCCAGCACTCCGTATTCCCCCCGCCACGGATTGACTGCGATGGTGCCGGACATATGGTTGATGTCGGCAATCCATTTGTTCTGGCTAATGGAGATGTCCACCAACGAGTTGACGCGCGCCATATTGGCAGGGTTGTAGAGCATCGACCCCGAATACCCGGCTACCGTGGTGAACGCCTCGCCCATTGCCGCAGCCCGCGCCTCGGTGGGCACGCTAAGGAACTGAAACCCTGTCTGCGCCAACTTTTTGTCGGCTGCAGCACCCGTCATGACGCTGAGCGCCACGACAAGGAGCACCGTCAACAGACTGACCATGCGTCTTTCCATTATCGACGTCTCCCTTAACTTGTGGTGAACTTCGGTCTACCTACCGACATCCTACCGAATGATGACAAACTTCCGGTAGGTGCTCTGCCCATCGGGCGTCTCGAAGTAAGCGATGTACACGCCGCTGACCACCACCTGCCTGGAGGAGGTGATGGAGTTCCAGGCGGCGTCGCCGCTCCCATCGGTGTGCTCGATAGTCTCAATCAAATCGCCCCGCTCCGTGAAAATCTTGATGGTGCACACCGGCGGAATATCCAAGAACATGATGCGGTCCGGTGCCCCGTAGCCATACTGCAAGTCGCGGGCGCGAATGTTGTAAGGATTGGGCACCACCCTGATGTCCGCCAGACTCTTGCCTGCCTGCCGCTTCAAGCGTACCGGCTCATTGGTCCGTGTGTAGAACAAGCTGCTCTCCAGCGGCCCAGGCGGGTTGGCCGACGTCACATTGCGTGAGCCATCGTCTACGCTGGTGATGTAGTAGTAGTAATCGAACCCGCGCACCGCGCTAAAGTCTTCAAACTGATTGACGATGGTGGGGTGATCGGTGCCCGGCCCACATGCAAAAACCAGCTG
Source organism: candidate division KSB1 bacterium (assembly GCA_034506335.1). Lineage (NCBI taxonomy): Bacteria > Pseudomonadati > Candidatus Zhuqueibacterota bacterium. The sequence goes on along the minus strand of JAPDPR010000024.1, from coordinate 29,545 downwards.
GTAGGTGGTATCCGGGATGTGGATGGTGCGGTAGACACGGTATCCGGCGAATCCTGGCCACGACTCAGGTTCGCTGGACCACTTGAGGATCACCCGGTCGCCACCGCCTGTCACCTCGAAAATCTTTGGCGGCGGAGGCGGCATGGGGATGTTGTAGTTCAACTTGTAGGTCATGATTGCGCGCTGGAAGGTCTTGAACAGCGAGTCGCGCCCCGTGAACACCCACTTGTCTTTGTACTCGTCACGATTGGTGGTTGTAGAGCCGTCAGGGAGCGTGAAGGGACCGCTCCCCCCGGCCAGCCATTTCGCCCCCACCTCAATGCACTTGTCCCTACTCAGGCCCGCTACCCCCTCCGCAATCACGATGTGAATGCTATCGCCAGGGGCCATGGTGTACGGCCCAAATCCGGCGCAATGGGAAAAACCACCGGGGGTGGAGCCCCAGATGTCGGCTGCCTGCCCCGACTCCCACACGGCATCGGCGTGCATCTTCAGCGGGTGACCTGCAGTCATCGCCGCATACTCTTCGGCCATCTTGCCGGGGTTGAAAGCGTCGTTGCCCGAGGTGATCGGCACATCGGAGCCGAGGAACTGCGTGGTGGTCGGCTGCGCCGGGTCATGGGACTTGTCGGTGGCGGACTTGTCGGCGTGCAGCACCACGATGCCCACATGCTGCGCAGCCCCCAGGCGGCCATCGCCATTGGGCCGAATATCCGGGGCACCAATATTGTCGAACCCCGCTTTGGAGTGGATGCCATGCCAGGTGTACAGCGACAAATAGGGCTCGCCGGTCTGCGGGTCGTACACAAGCATGCTGTCGTTCATGGCGTTGTGCCCCCAGGATGACGACTGGGGCATCCAGTAGTATCCATACGGGCCGACCTCGCGGCATGGCGAGTAGCGATATTGGAAGAAGAATACGACGCCTTCCAAGGTCAAATTGTGCTTGGTCCCCTTGGTGTCGACGATGCCCGTATTCTTGAACACATAGTCGTAGATGAAGTAGTTGTTGTGGTGCTGCTGGCTATAGGCATAGATGGTGCGTTTCTCGGTGATGCCAATCCCTGTATTGACCTCGTTATACAGGACACGGTCGGCCACCAAGTTGGGGTCCACCTCATCGACAAAATCCAGGTAGTCTAAAACCCCGCCGGGGATGCCATCCACCAGCACCAGTGGCCGTTCGTGCTTGCCGTACATTTTGAAGGTGACCGGCATGAACTCGCTCTCTTCGTTCAGCACGCGCGGCCCGCAGTGAACAACCTTGTAGTTGAAGGTAACGCCCACCAGTGGATCTGGGTAGTTGGTGGCGCCGATCCATAGGGCCTTGGCCGCCTTGCAGTCTTGATAGCGGAACTGCGCAGGCCAGCGCAGGCCGTCCTGCTGATCGGAGACCAAATGGCGGCGGCCTACCTCGATCTCACAGCCCGCGCTGGAGAACCAATCGTGGAGCATGCCCACCGCCATCCACTTCGTCTCGTCGGCGCGCCCCGGCACCGGTAGCAGCGCCAGCGCCAGCAACGTCGCCAATAGCCAATGTGCGATTCCTCTCATGGTATGCCCTTCTGCTTGGTGAATCCTCTTGTTGCCTCGCTACAGGCGAAAGTCGATCGTGACTCCAAAGAATACACTCCGCGGGTTCAGGAACGTGAAGTGGGTCTGGTTGGGCATGTCAATATATGCCTTGTCGTCCAAAAGTTTCTTGATCTTCGGCTCGGGAACCATGACCCACTGGCCGCCAATGCACTCAAAGTACTTCTGCCTGCTCAAATCGTAGTAAATAACCTGCGGATTCAGCTTGCTCACGTCCTTCATGTCCGGCACCGGTTCCATGGGCTGGAACGCCACGCCGTCTTTGCGGTAGTCGCCCGGTTGGTCATCGCCCGGTATGTACAGGTAGCCCAGGGCATTACCCACGTCTTTCGGCAGATGCAGCGACTGCATGTAGTAGTTGTAGTCGAACACATTAACGTGGGATAGACCGGAGAACCGCTTGATGTTGAACAGGTTGTAGATATCAACGAAAAGCTTGACGTCGAACTTGCCGATGGGGAAAACCTTGGACAACTTCAAGTCCACGTTGTAGTAGTCCTTCCACTGGACGTTGTAGGTGATACCGGGCACATTGTTCGGGTTCCAAGTGAACCAGCTGCCTGCGGTCCATCTCCCCACCAGGTTCAGGTGCCAGTCGCCCAGGACCTTTTGCCCCACAATCTCAGGGCCGTAAGAAGGAGGCGTGTGCAGATCCACATAGGCCTTGAAGCGAGGCCGTGGCCTGGGCTTAGATTGCACCGGATTGCGCCGTTCGTACTCCCGCTGGTCAGCCGGGTTTTCGTACATGTAGGCGCGCCCAAATTGGCCAGAGGTCTCCACGCGGTATTCATAGTTGAGGTCTCCGGTCAGCCACGCCCCCCATAGCTTGGTGATGTCCGCCTCAAAACCGCGAATGTCCTCATAGGCATTGTTCGTCAGCTTGTAGTAGTTGACTTTGCCGTCAAAGCTGATGTAGCGCACCCAGTATTCTTCGTCGGTGATGTCCTTGTAGTAGGCGGAGAGGTGCAGCAGGTAGTCCCTGCCCAGCGCATGGTCGTAACCCAGTTCGTAGGAGACCGTCCGCGCAAGCGCGATGGTCGGATCGCCGAGATAGTCCACCGCGTTGATGGCAGAGCGTTGCACCCGGTAGAGCCGCTCAGAGGTGGGCATCTGCCGGTAGTGGCCATAGTTGAAGTAGAGCTTGGAGCTGGCCGTGATGGGATGCGAGATTGCCAGCCGTGGGCTCAGGGTCCACCGCGTCTCCGGCTTCTTGGTTCGATACTGCGACTCGCGCTCCTCACGGTACTGCTGCGAGAAGAACCCCCGGTCGTAGGCATCGACATCGAACCAATTGCCGTTGGGGTTGCTGTAGTCCAGCACAAGCCCAAGGTTGGAAATGAAGCCTTCAAACTCGATCTTGTCGGTCACGTAGAACGTGCCTCGATACGGGCTCTGGTCAACCCTAGTCCAGGTGTTGCCTTCGGGCAGGTAGGCGTTGTACTGGCCAAAGGACATGTCGAAGATGTCATATACGAATTCAGCACCCGCCTTCACCTGGTTGCGACGGTCTACTTGGCTGACCAGGTCCGCACGCCCGGTGTAGGTTGCTAGCCGGCTGTAGTCTCGCGACACGCTCACTGGCCCACCCATGATGAAGACGCCGTCGATGCCAAAGATGGGTTCCTCAGAAAAGCCGAACGGCCGCTCATCCAGGTAGTAGCCGGGGAAAACTTCGTATAGCTTCGAGGTATTGCGATACCGGCCGGGCCGGGTGTAGTACTTCTTGCCCATCCGCTTGAGCTGCACCTCGTAGAAGGTGCTGGGGCTCAGCACATGGGTCCACTTGAGGGTCGCGGTGTGGTAGAAACGGGAGGTTGGCGACCAGTAGATGTTGGTGTAGTAACGGGTCGGCACAGTGAAGCTTCCAGTGGTCATCTGCTCTGCAATCTCTTCGGCAGTCTCGAAATATGATGTGCCGCCGGAAAAACTCGAAGAGACTGCATGCGTTTCGCCGTACAGGCCAATAAACGAAAGCTTCATGGAGGGATTGATGTCCGATGACATCCGCAACATGAAGCTCTGGTCCAGAATCGACTTGCGTGAAAGCTCGATGAGGTACTGGTTCTCCTCCCGGCGACCGGAAGCAAAGAACCGCAGATTACCCAGATACTTGCCGACAAGAGGCACTGGCCCACCGAAGCCCGCGTCAAACAAGTAATCAGGGTCTTTGATGTCACCTTGCTTGCGGTGTTCCCACAAGAAGACCTGTTGCGCCCCCTGGGGGGTGAGGTCGTTGCTGGGGTCATCGTCCTGCAGTGTGAGGGCTGAAACTTTGTTCCAGCCATCAAACTCTGGGTACTGACGCTGGGTGTACGCGTCCCAGGCACCGTTCTTGGTGCCTGTCCAGCACACGGCATCATCCAGGTAGGGTCTGAGCCAGTATGAATTGCGGTCGTAGGGAGAAATGCCAAAATGTTTGGGGCCAGGAGGACGAATCTTGAAGGTAAGCGTGCCGCTGTAACCTTTTGGGTCTCCTTCCCGCGTGACGACGTTCACCACCCCGGAGCGGACGTTGGTGTACTCTGCGCTGAAGCCGCCGACCTGGACTGACACCTCACGCACGGCGCTGAGGGGCACACCGGTGATGGGCCGGTTGTCTCGCTCATCGCGCAGAACCACCCCGTCCACCATGAAAATGGCCTGGTCGGAGCCACTGCCCCTGATACCCAGGCCAGAGGTGACACCAGCTTGCAGCCCAATGGCATCGGTCACCTTCGTGACCGGAAGCGCAGTGATCTCGCTGGCAGTGACGTTCTTTTGGCTGGCGGCCACGTCCACCTGGACCACCGGCCGCTCGGCCACCACCACCACTTCCTGCCCCAGTAGGGTCTGCGGCGCTAGCTTGAAGTCCTGGGTGGTGGTGAGGTCAATTTTCACGCGCACATCGGTGACCGTCACGGTGGCGTAGCCCATCATCGAGGCACGCAATGTATAGACACCAGGGGGCACGTTAAGAATCACGTAGTGGCCGTCTAGTGCGGTTGCGGCCCCCATCGTGGTGCCCTCGATGACGACATTAACCGCCGGGAGTGGTTGGCCTGTCTCGGCGTCGGTCACCACTCCCGCGATCTTGCCGGTGGTGCCAGCAAAGACCAGACCGTACGCCGCCAGCAACATCCCGATAAAGGCAGTTCTCATCCTCATGTGCCACACTCCCTCGTAAGGTTATGGTCGGATATTTGGAGACAAAAGCCTTACCGCTTGATGCCGCGCACCTCCTTCCTCTGTGTCCTCCGCGTTCACCCAGAGCGGATGCGCCCTCGCACAGAGAAAGACAGTTAGGAACACTCAACTCTGCAGGACGTTCCGCTGCCGGCCTGGCGCCAACTGCTTTTCCTTCTGGGAATATAAGTAGCCCGCCAGCAAAAGTCAAGCAAAAAATTCCGTTCAGTCTTGATTTGTGCGTCCTTCCAGGTCACGGGTGCGCCGCACCGGGAGGTTCCGAACCTCCCCTGGTCTTTCTACTCGTCACAAAGAACTGTCGAAAAAACTGGCGCCTAGTCACAGCAGATCCTTAACTCTTGCGGCGACGTTGGCGACCAGGCCCGCGCCTTGACTGCCCGATGGCGTCGCGTTCTTCCCGGTCCAATAAGGCCTCTGGCGCCACAGGAAACGGACGTGTTCGTGCAAAGGGCGGCCGGACGCACTCTCCGCGCCACCATCCGCAAGCCCATAGGTCACTTGAGCCGCTTGAATATGGAGAAGCCGATCTTGGTCTCGACTATGTCGCTGATCTCCCCGACTTTCAGGGCTGTGATCACCCGCGCGAAAGCAGGGTCAAAGTCGTCGGGATTGAAGTAGCCCAGATCACCACCAGCCGCAGCGGTGGGGCCTATGGACTTTTTCTTGGCCACCTCGGCAAAATCCGCACCGGCGCGGAGTTCTCGCAGGATCTCCTCGGCTTCTGCTCTTGTCTTAACCAGGATATGCTGGGCGCGCAGCGCCGTTGTTTTGTCAAATGGACGCGTATAATTCACCGAAGCCTTCCAGATCCACGCGGTGACCTGTACTCGCATCCACTTGTCCGTCTCCTCCAGCACCTCAAGCGACGCACCACGATTCACCTTACCAATCACCTGGCCAGCCGGTGCCGCTCGGAGATTTTCGCTTTCGGCGCTCACGTAGACAATCCTCGCCACCCTTTGTGCATGCAGCGGGCCGGCAAGAATCACAAATCCGGCCAATGTCACGGCAATTATGGACATCGCTCTCTTCATCCTCTCACTCCTCGTTCTCTTTCGACAATGTTGGGTCTTCGCATCTACCTACGACACATCGCCAATGCTGAGTCCATCACGGCAAGGAAAGCAACTGGTGAACGATAGCCGATTGGGTGCAGCAGCTTCTCTCCCTCGGCAGTCATAAACAAGACGTTCGGGATACCCACCCCGTTGTATTTGCGCGCATTGGCATTGTACTTGTTGGCAACTTCTCCCTGCTTGTCCACGTCGATGCGCACAGCCACAAACTGGGCCGCCTTGCGAATCACTTCTGGGTGGCTGAACGTGGAGTCCTCCATGGCTTTACACGGCGGACACCAGGTTGCCATAAAGTCGACCATCAATGGCTTGCCTTCCACCTTGGCTTGGGCAAAACCCTCGTCTAGGTTGTAAAGCCACGGGATGCCGCCCTTGAGCTCGTGCTTCTTCGCCGAGCACCCAGCCGCCATGAACACCGCCACCAGCGTGACCGCAAGCACTCCCCTTTCCCTTTGCTTGCTCTGTTCGCGTCCCATTGTTTTACCTCCGTTCACACGTCCGCAGAAGAGGCTACCGTTTTGCCAAGCTATATTCGGGCCGGGCCCGCAATGGACCTGCCCACCCCAAGTCCCCCTTTTCCCGTAGACGCAGTCCCACGGTTATCTGTCCGGAGCGCGCTCCGTATGCTCACTGCCCGTGGCGTGCGGCAAGAAAGCGCCGCACCTGCGCGAAGGAGGGCAGAGCGGCCTGGGCCCCGAGTCTTGTGCAGCTCAGCGCGGCGGTAGCGCTTGCCCACCGTAACAGCCTGGGAAGTTCCCAGCCCTGGAGCACACCGAAAAGGAAAGCGCCATGAAACACGTCACCGGCGCCCGTGGTATCCACGACTTTTACCTCGAAAGCCGGCTGGTGAATGATCTCATCGTGTGTGGCGCACCAGCATCCGTGCTCGCCAGCGGTCACCACGGCCACGCGCGGCCCGAAACGGAGCAGACTGCGAGCAGCGTTGGCCAGGTTCCTGCCGCCCAAGAACTGGTGCACAAATGTGCGCGAGACTACGGCATAGTCTACGAAGGGGAGGAGAGCCTCGGTGTTTGCCCGCACACTGCCCAGGTCACAGACCACTGTGCGGCCAGCGTGCCTTGCCCAGCGTGCTGCGGCCAATGCCACCTTGCTCTCCCTCCCGTCCAAGTGCAAGATGCGCCCTTGGAGGACGTAGGCGCGGCTGACCTCCCGGCGCGTAAGGGCGAAATTCGCCGGCCTGTTCAGCACAACCGTCCGCTGGCCTGTACGACCGTCCACCAAGATCATGGCCCGCGGAGTGAACCCCCGCTTGGCACGCACTACCATGCTGGTGTCCACACGATGCCGGGCAAGCTGGCTTAGCACGAAGTCGCCCTCCTCGTCACACGCAACCTTTCCTACGAACGCACATCGTGCACCGAAGCGGGCGGCTGTGGCAAGTGCTGTGGGCACCGGCCCACCACCCTGGATCACGTAAGCCAAGGCCTCGGTCTTTTCGTCCGCTCGCGGGTATCGCGCCAAGAGCGACACATGGTCAACAGCACAGACGCCGATGCCCACACAGTCGAAAGCCGGCACCACACCGTCCCCTGATGACGGAACCTGATCCTTGCTCTTGCCCGACTTAAGAACCAACGGCGGCTTCATCAAGCCTCGCAAGCTCGACCACCAACTCGACGGCTGGGCCTTGCACCACGCGCACGGTCTGGTGGCAGGACCTGTACCCTTGGGCCATGACAGCGAGCTGGTAAAGGCCAGGTTCCAGAAGACGGAAGAAACGGCCCGTTTCCGGGGCCGTCATGCGGGGCCACACCGCCTCGGAGTCCAGCTCTTGCACGATCACGCGCGCGTGGAGTGGCGCACCTGTGCGCGCATCCACCACGCGCCCACGCAACCCCGGGCCCGCCACCCGCTGGATCAGCCACATCGCCGCAGCGAGCGCGCAGCCCATCTCTCGCTCTGCTTCTTTCCTTTCCGGAAAGAACTCCGTTCCCAGCTCCACCGTAAAGTCCAATGTCCCGAGGGCACCGTAGAGCCACACCGAACTTTGCCCTGACTGGGCGTTGAGCGGCAGAACGGCGTAGCGTGCCCCACATTGGCGCATGCTTTTCGCCAGAGACTGAGCCATGGCGCGCAGCAGGACTTGGTCAGGGGGGGTGGGCCCATTTCCCCAGGGATAGAGCACCTTGTGGCCGTGGCTGTGGAATCCTATGCCTGCCACAAAACGCCGCGCTACCGCCAAACTCTCAAATGCCGCCACCTCCCACTCGGAAAATGGTTGCGGCCCGCGATAATACCAGCTTCCTGGCTCCGAACTGCCGCCATGCTCCCAGTTGAACCCAAAATTGCGATTCAGATCTACGCCGTCGTGCTCCGGCTCGAAACGCCCATTGCCGTTGTTATCCCGGAGGTTCTTCCGCCACCAGGGATAATGGACCTTCCCGCTCCGCACCAGCTCATACCCATCGGGATTGAGCAGGGGCACGATCCAGAGCTCATTGTCCTCCACCGCTTTGGTGTAACGCGGGTCCACCCCGTATTTCGCGCAGAGTTCCTCACACAACGCCAGACATGCCATCACCCCAAGGGCCTCCTGGGCATGAAGTCCCCCGTAAAAGAGCACTGCTGGCTCGTCTTCCTGGAGGACGGGGTTATCCGAGATCTTCAGCGCTCGGATGGCCCCTCCCCGGCCGAGGCGATAACATGCAGCGAGATGGGGAAACGACGCAGCCAGTGCCTCGAGTCTGGCACCCACCTCCTGGGCTCGGGGGTAGAAGGCGGGAATCCCTGGCTCGTTGTCCAGCTCCACTACCAGGGATACTTCATAACCCCGCGTGCTGAGGCTCAAGAACTGGCGCTCCGCGAGGCGCACAAGCGCATGCCTGCTGTTGACTTCCAGCAGGCGCAGGCCTGGCACAGCCTTCAAGCTATCCAGGATCCACGGATCTGTCAGCTCCACGTGCGCGGTGACCTGCGCAGGACGAGGCCCACAACCGTGGCTGGCAACGGCCAGTAGACTGGCAAGGCAAACGGTCGCGACAAGGCGCACGCGCAACAGGCTCCTCACGAAAGCTTGCCCGCAACAACATGCAACACGCGCTCGGCCATGTCCTTGGCTTGTCTTTCCACCCGGTCGGCAGTGGAGCGCGCAGCGGCCACAAACTCTTCATCCTCGAGGGAGCCAAGATTGATGCGCACGTTAAGCGCGGCCCCTTCCGCAGCCGCTCTGGCCATGGCCGCGGCAACCCCCGCATCGCTGGCCGCGTTGGCCAAGCCATGTTCGGCAACCACCATTGCCAACTCCAGCACCTGCAGTGCCAGCTCCATGACCTTCGCTGGCACCTCGGTGGCTCGGCGCGTCGCCTCCTGAATTGCCACATGCCGGGCCTGCTTCTGCTCCTCGCTCTTCTTGGGCAGAGCAAAAGCATCCATGACTCTGTTGAAGGCCCGGGTGTCCTCATCCACAGCCAGGAGCAAGGCGTCTTTGAGCTCCTGCGCCTTGATTGCCACGTCTTTCAACTGGGAGGCGACACCTTCGTACCCCTTCTTGCCTACGGTCAGATTGGCCACCATTGCCGCCAAGCCGGCAGCAAGGGCGCCAGCCAGAGCCGCTACGCTCCCCCCACCTGGGGCGGGCGAATCGGTGGAGAGCTCGTCTACAAAGTCGCCAACATCCATGCCCACGAGCGTCCCGCGCCGCTCGCCAACCTGATACTCGATGATCTTCTTGGCAGGGTCAAACGGCGCGATGTCGTTCAACCCCAATGAGCGAACAGCGATGTCGACCAGGTCTTTCTCCGGCAGGCCTGGGGAACGCCCCTGTTTTTCCAGATAGTACCGGCCAGCCATGAGCAGCGCCTCCAGCGGGATGAGCCCAACCAGCTCGCTGCCGGTCACGCGCAGACCCAGGAGCTCCGCTTCCTTACACACCTCGTCAAAGACCACGTGGGGCGGGGTAATCTTGTAGTTGACCAGGTTGATAGACACCTGCGCCTGCTTGTATTGCGGAATGTACCAGCCCACCGCTTTCACTGCCTGGAACTTGCCCGGACGCCGCAGCGGGTTTCCATGCTCATCGCGGAGGATGTTACCCTCAGCGTCGCGCTGCAGCCGGCCGCTCTCGCGAATGTTGAGCGCGATCTCTTGTGCCAACCGTCGGTCGCGCGTGTTCAGGTTGATGTTGTAGGCAATGAGGAATTCCCGAGCGCCAATTACCGCGGCCCCAGCCTTGGGATTGAACACCGCCGGCCCAAAGTCGGGTGCCCAGGCTGGGTCTTTGAGCTTCTCGGGCAGGCCTTCGTATTCGCCTTGGCGAATGTCGGCCAGATTCTTGCGCTCCGGACGGGTGGCCGCCTCCTCGTAAAGGTACACGGGGATACCTAACTCCTCTCCGACCCGCGCACCGAGCTGCCGTGCCAACGCCACGCAGTCGGCCATGGTGCAGCCGGCCAGAGGTACAAAGGGACAGACATCCGTGGCACCAATGCGGGGGTGCGCCCCGCGATGCTTGCTCATGTCGATGAGTTCCGCCGCCCGCTTGATAGCCTTGAACGCCGCCTCAACCACTCCCGCCGGGGTGCCCACGAACGTCACCACCGTGCGGTTGGTGTCAGCGCCCGGGTCCACGTCCAGCAGCTTCACTCCTTCCGTATCGACGATTTCCCTCACAATGGCATCGATAACGGCCCGATTCCTCCCCTCGCTGAAATTCGGCACACATTCGACCAGTTGCTGCATGCGCTCCCTACCGTTCCTCAAATGACCATGTGTAACTGTGCCTGACCTTGCCAGCGACGCCTTCCAGCGCAAAATCGGATATCACCATCAAGCGCGAGGTGCCGCTTGGTTCTAAACCAAAGTTCCTCAGCCAGCGACCGCGCACCCGCGGCCAAAGGAGTATGTTCGTCCCTTTGGAGACGATGATGCGCTCATTGTCCAGATGGGCAAAGTACCGCTTAAGCACCGCCTCAGTGGCCTGGCTCGGGCTCGCGCGCTCGGCCGCAGCCGGATCGGCCGGCACCCAGCCGTAATTGGGCAGATAGAACTCCGCCCAGACGTGAGCACCTCGGTCGCCAGTGGTGTAATGTCCGCAGACTATGCGCGCGGGGATGTCCACCGCACGGCACATGGCAACAAAGAGCATGGCAAGCAAGGCACTGTCGCCGCTTCCCGTGGACAAAGCCTCGCGCACATCGTAGCGCTCCACCTTGTCAGCATAGCTCATGTTGGCCACAATCCAGCGAAAGAGGAGCCGCGCGCACAGATAGGGGTTTCGCTCCTCACCCACTGCCTCGCGGGCTAACCTGCGCACCTGGCCACCTGCCTGGATGCCATCCTCCGACCTGGTGTAGCGCCGCACAAGCTCACTCCGTCGATCGTAAGAGCCCACCTGCTCTGGGTCGATCGCGTAGGTGACTTCGAACGAGGTGATGAGCATGCTCCGTCTGATGATCAACGAGTCCCCTGCCAGCCCGATTTCCTTGACCCAGGCATCTATCAGGTTGCCGTGGTGGGGGTCAACAAAGGTCAGCGCTGGGCGCGCGCCCTGCCATCGGGGCTCATGGGCCCACTGCTCATCCCAGCTTCGCGGTCGACTGATCCAGACCAGCAGCCGGCAGGACTGACCTTCTTTGCCTGCACGCGCTCCCTCTTCCGGCTGCGTGGACGGTTTGGCCACGCCCTTCCAGGAAAAGTCCACGAGCCAGGTGCGCGGATTGGTGTAGACGCCTGCAGGCCTCGTCTCTATCTGCTGCGCCCAACAAGAGCCCCACCAGAGGCCCACGAGGCCGAGGACAAAGGCGAGCCCGCTTCGCCTACACCGCCTTAATCCGATAGCCTGCGATCTTCGGGTCGTTGTTGAAAATCCAGGCGACCACTTCACCGATGCGAATCTCCTTCCACAAGTAGGTGGACAGACCAAAGGCTGCCGAGCCCTCGCTGACGAAGCCGGCAGCCGAGCGCAGCATCTCCCGGAAGCGTTCCTGCCACAGGGCCCAGTTTTGCGGCCGAAGGTCGACCCACCCCTTGGCAGCCCAGCGCTCAACCGCCTCCGGTGTCACCGGCACCGTCCACTCGCCACGATATTCGGGGATGTTTACGCGTGGACCGCGCATGATATGCCTGCCATCAGGCAAAAGGATGGGGAGCCCGATCGAGGTGATGACGTGCCGAATAGGGTGACGTTTCAGGTAGTTGCACAGCGTCCGTGAGATCTGCTCGGGCCGCTCCGCCACCACCGCCTCAAGGGTCTTGTACTTGATCTTCAGCAGGTGCGCCTCGTACAAGAGCTTGGACAACTCCGGCGGGCCCAGCTGGCCGAGCGCCACACTGTGGGAGTTGGTGCGCTTCTCCAGGGCTTGCATCTCGTTGATCACCGGTTGCCTCAGGTAACCGGCGCGATAGCTGGGGTCCATCACCGCGCCGTCGATAGCGGCGATCACATCCTTGCCGGTGTTGCTGCCCTTGATTTCCAGGACTATGTTCTGCGCAATCTCCTCCGGCGTCACAAACTCCATTTGGTACATGGAGGTAATGGCCTCGAATTCACCCAAGGTAAAAAATCCATTCTCACCCGTGTCCACGCCCACCATCATCAGCTCGCCCACCTCGGTAAAGTCACGGCGCGGTGCCAAATTCATCTGCTCACCGAGCGACTCCACCTTGCTGGCAAATAGTCTGACCGGCTCGTTGTGTCGACGAATGGTGCGGTAATCAACCTTGCGGTACCCGATCATCGCGGCGGGCTTCAACTCCTTGACGATGGGCCCTCCTGGGGTGCGGGCCAGTAGAAAGAGGAGCCCGGTGTGCGCAAAGGCGACCGCGGTCTTGGACATGAGGCGTGCGCTCGGCTTGTCTTCGCTATGGGTGTAGGGGATGTTCAACCCCATACCACCCGTGCCAGTTGTCCCCACTTTGACCAGCACGCGCGTACCCACTTGCACCATAGCATCCCAAACTAGCTGCACGTGGCGAATGAGCTGCGGAATGGATTGGCTGACGAGCAATGTTTCGATGAGCCGCACGTCGGCCTTGCTCAAGTGCAGCTCGCTGTGACCGCTCTTGACGGCCTCCTCCCACCTGTCGCGCAACATGTGCGCAATCTCCAGGGACGTCGTATGCACGTCCTGATAGCTTATGCCCGTAGCAGTGTTGATGGTATCCACGATGACGGCCGGTTTGTATTGTAGTATGATTTCCACCAACTTGGAGGTAGCGAAGGCGGATTCTTTGTCGCCAAAGACGTCGTCAAATACCGCGCGCCGCCAGGTATGGCTCTCGAGGATCTCGGCGCGATCCTTTTGGGAAAACTCCGCCCTCGTGAACACATTCCCCCAGCATCCCTCGAACTGCACCCCTGGGAACTCTTTCTGCAGTTCCTTCAGTGCCTCGCGCACTTCGCGCTGGTACAGCGAGGCAACCACCAGACGCGCCGGCTTCAAGTCTTTGGCAATGCGCCGGCAGACCTGGAACCCTACCAGCCCAGCCCCACCGAGGACCAATACGGTCTCTTCGCTTCCGCTCATAGGCTCCCCTCAGCTTCGTTCTTAGTCTGTGCATGCCCTTCTGTGGGCCATGCGTCAATTTCTTGCACAAGTCGCTGCACGATCTCGGCTTCCGGTATCTTGCCCACCACGGTGCCGCGGCGGAAGAGGAGGGCGGTATGTTTGCCGCATGCCACCCCCAGGTCGGCCTCCCGTGCCTCTCCCGGACCGTTCACTGCGCATCCCATCACAGCCACAGTGAGCTTCTTGTCCATGCCCACAAGCCGGTGTTCAAGCTCCTCTGCGATGCGCACCACGTCCACCTCGGTGCGGCCGCACGTGGGGCAGGCAATGACCGTGAGGCCGCCCCGGCGCAGCTGGAGGCTCTTCAAGATTTCGTGGCCCACGCGCACTTCTTCCACCGGGTCGCCTGCGAGCGAGACCCGGATGGTGTCACCTATCCCTTCGGCCAGCAGCGTGCCGATGCCCACCGCCGACTTGATGGTGCCGGTCCATTTCGTGCCTGCCTCGGTTATGCCCACATGCAAAGGGAAATCAACCTGCGTGGCCACAAGCCGATAAGCCTCAACGGTGGTGCGCACGTCGGAGGCCTTCAGGGAGAGGACGATGTCTTCGAAGCCGAGCTCCCGGCATAGCGCCACGTGGCGCAGGGCACTTGCCACCAGCGCTGCAGGCGTTGCTCCGCCGTGTTCTTCGTACAAGTCCTTTTCCAGTGACCCCGCGTTCACGCCAATACGGACCGGCACGCCCCGGCTCTTGGCCTCGCGCAGCACCAGGCGGGCGCGCTCCGCGCCACCGATGTTGCCGGGATTGATGCGCAGTTTGTGTACCCCGGCCTCCAGAGCTGCTAACGCCAGGCGATAGTCGAAATGGACATCCGCCACCACCGGGATGGGCGATCGCCGCACGATCTTCGGCAGGGCCGCGGCCGCGTCGCGGTCTGGCACCGCTACGCGCACGATCTCGCACCCGGCCTCCGCAAGCCGCTGGATCTGGCCAAGGGTGGCAGCAACATCGGCAGTCTTTGTCTTCGTCATCGACTGCACGGAGATCGGCGCACCCCCGCCAATGGCAACGCTGCCCACCATCACCCTGCGCGTCCGGGCACGGGCACCAGCCTCTGCGGCACCTGGAAGTTTAGACATTTCCACCCCGAAATTCAAGCTCTTTTCACCCTTGATTCACAGTGGGCCGCTCACGCTTGTTGCTTACCGCTAAGAGTCGCATCCCCTCGTGTCCGCCACTCATCGATCCGCTTGAGCTCTTCGGCCAGCTGCTTGTAGTACATGACTGCCTCAGTGGTGCTCTGTCGTGCCGCCTGCAGCTCTTTGATGCGGACGCGCACCGCCCGCTGCTCCTCCTCCAACGGACGCCGCCTGAGCACGGCAATGGCGTCCCTCATAAGTTGCTCCCTTTCGGCAAGAGAGAGCCCGGGTTGGCGCTCTTCTTCGGTCGTAGCAGCCACAACGAGGGAGGCCAGGTCCGGATCGGCATGAAAGGCGACGCTGCCTGTGGGGTCCAGGCGCTGGCCGCGGTCCTCGGCAGCCCAAAGCTCCGCCACGAAGGCCTGGAGCCCCGGATGTCGAAAGTGATCGGCGTTCAAGTACTGGCGAACCTTGGGGATAATCTCGGGATAGCTGACCATGAGCGAGACCAACAGCTTTTCCGCCTGATCAGCACGCGATAGTGCTGGGCCAGTCCCGGCCACCGCACCTGTCTTGAGGTCTTCCCACCGCTCGCCGCGTCGCAGGCGATTGACCGTTGCCGCAAGGAAGCGCTCATCCATCTCTAGCATCTGCGCCACTTGCTGCACCACCAAGTTGCGCTTGATGTCGTCGGGAATCACCGCAACAGAGTTCAGCACGGTGTGAATTGCGCGTGCTTTCTTCTCCGGAGTCTCAAAAAACCCTGCCTGGCGCAAAGAGCCGATTTTGAACTCCACCAGACTTTGCGCTTGTCCCACCAGAGTAGCCACCGCCTCGGCGCCGTGCTCGTTGATGAAACTGTCCGGGTCATGCCCACTCGGTAGACGCGCCACCCTCACATCCAAGCCCTTGGCGATAAGAATATCGGCACCGCGCACTGCCGCCGAAGAACCGGCCGAATCGGCATCGTACAGGACCACGACCTGCTCACAGTAACGCCGTAACAGTGCGGCCTGTTCCTCGGTCAGCGCCGTGCCCGAAGAAGCCACCACGTTGCGAATGCCCCGCTGGAACAGACTCAGCAGGTCTATGTAGCCCTCCACCAGAATGGCAGTCTCGCTCTGGCGAATATAGTCCTTGGTTTGGTAGAGGCCATAGAGTGTGGTGCCCTTCTTGTAGACAATCGTCTCCGGCGAGTTCATGTACTTGGCCTGCTCGTCTTCTCGGAGGCGCCGACCACCAAAGCCCACCACCTTGCCCATGACGTCGAAAAAGGGGAACATCAGTCGATGCCGGAACCGGTCGTAGTAGCCGCCGTCGTCCCTGGCCACCACCAGGCCCGCTGCGTTCAGAGCCTCCACGCTCACCTTCTTGCTAGCGGCATGAGCAATGAGAGCATCCCACCGGTCAAGTGCATAGCCGAGGCCGAACTTGCCCAATACCTGCAGCTCCAGGTGCCTGGACTCCAGGTAAGCCCTGGCAGGAGCTCCCTCTGGGGCTTGGGCGAGGTTGCGATAGAAGAACTCGGCGGCCAGGCGATTGGCGGCATACACACTCTCCCGCAAGCGCGCCTCCTGTTCGTCCAGCGTCTGGAGGGCAATGGAAATCCCAGCGCGCTGCGCCAGTCGCAGCACGGCCTCGGGGAACGTGATGCCTTCGATACGCATGAGGAAGGTGAAGACGTTTCCCCCCGCACCGCACCCGAAGCAATGAAAGATTTGGCGTTGCGGGTTGACGCTGAACGAAGGGGTCTTCTCGGTATGAAAGGGGCACAGGCCGAAGAAATTGGTGCCTCGCCTTTTCAGAGTGAGGTAGGCAGAGACTACCTCGACAATATCAGATGCTTCGCGGACCTCATTGATTTTGTCTTCAGGTATGCGCACCGCCATCCTTGCGTCAGAGCGGCCTGTTCCTGTCTGTTGGCTTGCCTGCTGGAAGGAGAGGAACGGTACGGACCGCAAGCAGCCGCTAGTGGAACAGCCGTTCCAGTTTCTGCAGTGGTACGCGCGCGGCGTAGCGCTCCGCAGGTTCAGCACTGCGGAGGTTGTAGCCCCGTACACGCACCACCCTATCTCCCCCCACTACGGTCGCAAGCTCCGCAGTCTGGTCGCGCTCCACAAACTTACGAACCCATCGCCGTCCGTCGATGGTCACCAACTTGCTCCCCTCACTGGCCCTCTCCATCTCTCGCGGATTGGTGAGCCACACCATGAGATCACCGGCCGCCAGAGAACCTATTGTGATCTCCACCTCCACCATCTGCGCGCTATTGGACTTTGCATACTGCCGCCACACCCTGAGCCCTGTGATGAGCATGTCCTCATCCGCATCCGCATTGGTCATCTGGGCTTCCCAGCCCCGCTCGGGCTCAGGGAGCAGCTGCTCCACGCCAGCCACGATCACCTTGTTGAGCTCGGACAGGGCCTGGCGCAAAAGCTTCGCTCCTTCCAGGTACCGGCCCTGTTCGCACGCCTGTTGCGACCTTTGGAACAACCCAGTCAGTGCGTCTTTCTCCTGGGCCTGTAGTGAGCACCCTGTCACTCCCAGCAAGAACAGAAATAGGCAGCGCAACCCCATAGTACCCTCCCCTCTGTCTAGGTCTTACTCCGACGAACCCCGCAGCTGGCCAATCATGCGCGCGGCAGTCTCCTCCTCTACCCGTGCCAGTTCGGCGTAAAGGTCACCTGAGCGAGGTTTATCCTCAGAAGCTCTTCCCTCGGCCTCACACGGCTCGCATGCCGGACGTCCATGGTCCAGTCCCAGCCTCTGGCGCAAATCCAGCAATTGATTCACGCGCTCCGTTTCCAGCACATTCACCCTACCCAGCTGTATCGCCACCAGCATGATCTTAGCGAAATGCTCGATGGTTTCCATCCGGTAGTGGGCCTGGATGAGGGTACGGCCGATGGTGAGCGCCCCGTGGTTCGCCAGGAGCACTGCGTCGTGGTCTTTGAGATAATCGCGGATCACCTGCGGGAGCTCTGGCGTGCCGGGTGTGGCGTATTCTGCAAGAGGGATAGCGCCCAAGCTGATGATGACCTCCGGCAGCACGCACTTGGTGAGAGGGATTCCCGCCACTGCAAATCCGGTGGCTGTAGGCGGGTGGGCGTGCACCACCGCCCGCACATCCGGTCGATGCTTGTAGATGTCCAGATGGAGCAGGGCCTCTGAAGAGGGCTTCAGCGTGCCACCGATCTGGTGCCCTTGCATATCCACCATCACCAATTGGTCAACCTTCAGAAAACCTTTGCTCATCCCTGTGGGCGTCATGATCACTCGGTTCTCGTCAATGCGCACGCTCACGTTGCCGTCATTTGCCGCCACATAGCCGCGCTGATAGATGCGCTGGCAGATGTCGATGATCTCGCGCTTGATCTGATAGACTGATTGTGTCACTTGTCACCCTCTGTGTTCTGCGATCATGTCAAAATGGTCAATCACCCCCACCACCACGCTGCGCACAGGCACCTGTTTCATGCCCAAGATGTCGGCGGCTGCCCTCCCCTCCTGCGCCACCAGAACCAGGTCCCCCTCCCCAGCATCTACACTGTCAACGGCAACGATCAGGTCGTGCAGGGGCGTCAGGTCCGGAGCTACCGGCTGCACCAGAAGCAGCTTTCGTCCGTTGTAGCAGGACTTTTTGATGGTGGCGTGAATGTTACCCACTACTCTGCCGATGATCATGCCTCAGGCCCCCTTCTGCTCCGGAGCGACATAGATGTCATCCAGTATACCCACAATGGAACAGTCGGAAGGGATGGAGCGGCCGTCGATGGCATAGCACGCTTCGCGCGCGCTGACCCAGTAGACGATTTCGCCCTCACACGCGCCCACCGCGTCGGCAGCAATAAGCGGTTTGCCCAATGGTTGCAGGTTCTTATCCAGCGGCTGCATGACGTACAGCTTCACTCCTTCCAGCTGTTCGTCCTTGCGCGTGCACCAGAGCTTACCGATGACTTTTCCCAGCTTCATCAACCTCGCCCTTCCGCAACCACCAGGCGCCTACTCCCTGAATTTCTGAAAGACTACCTTCCCCTCCAGCTCCAAGGTATCGACAATGCCGATAATGCTTGTGTCGGTAGGCGTGGTCGTCATGTTTTTTGCCATGCGTGCGGAACTGCCACGCACGATGAGCACCACCTCTCCTTCGCCTGCGCCCACGGTGTCTACCGCCACCAAGTAGGTCGAGGTAGGCTTTGCCTCTGGGGTAAGCACATTGACGATGAGCAACTTGGTTCCGTCGAGTTTTTCGTCCTTGCATGTAGACACTACCGTGCCCACAACGCGAGCAATTTCCACCTTGGTCTCCTCGGTTCCTCCGTCCTACCCTATGGGACCATTATCCAGCTCTTTATCGTCCCTCGTTCACAACAAACCCTCGTCTGCAAAGCTGAAGTACGAGTCTTTTCCTACGATGACATGGTCCAAGACGGTGATCCCCACCAACTGGCAGGCCTCTTTGAGCATCCTCGTGATGTTGCGATCCTCCGGCGAGGGGGACGGATCGCCGCTTGGGTGGTTGTGGACGAACACCACTGCGGCTGCCTGCTGGGTCAATGCCTCATAGACTACCTCGCGCGGACTGACCACGCTTTCGGTGAGGCTCCCTTCGAAGATGGTCTTTTCCGCTAACAGCTTGTGCCGACTGGTGAGGAGCAGTACCTTGAACACCTCGCGAGGGAGGTCGCGCATGTGCGCACGGACCACTTCGTAGACATCCGCGCTGGAGGCGACCCTCTCGCGCACGCGGCTCTGCTCTCTGAATAGGCGCTTGCCGATTTCCAAGGCCGCTTTGATCTGTGCGGCCTTGGCCGGGCCGATGCCGTCCTGTCGACAGAGTTCGGCGGCCGAGCGCCCATCCAAGCCGCGGAACCCTTGGCATTCCTGGAGCAGGTGCCGCGCCAGGTCCAGCGCCGTGGCCTGTCCGGAGCCGGTGCGAAGAATGATGGCCAACAGCTCCGCGTCAGCTAGTCGCTCTGGGCCGTGGGCCAAGAGCCGCTCTCGTGGCCGCTCCTCCTCCGGCCATTCAGGAATCTTTGCCACATAACGCCCCACCGTAAGACCCCTCAGGATCGGTCTTCGTGTGCACTACAGCGCTTGCTCCACGAGTTGGGCAATATCCATCACCCGCATCTGTTCCTCAGCGCCTCGGTCTTTGACCCCGTCATCCAACATCACCAGACAGAAGGGACAGGCCACCGCCACTGTCTGTGCGCCTGTGGTCAGGGCCTCATCCGCGCGGGCATGGTTGATGCGTGTACCCAGCTTTTCCTCCATCCACATCCGTCCACCGCCTGCACCACAGCAAAAGCTTCTCTGCTTGCGCCGCGGAAGCTCACGCACACCCGTTGCAGCAACTGCCCGCAGCACCTGTCTCGGCTGTTCATAGATGCCGTTGTATCGACCAAGGTAGCAGGAATCGTGGAAAACGACCGTGCCCTCAGCCGCGCGTGCTGGGCGCAGGCGTCCTTGCGCCAACAGTTGCGCCAAAAGCTCGCTATGGTGCACCACCTGGTAGGTGCCGCCAAACTGCCGATACTCATTTTTCAGCACGTTGTAGCAGTGGGGGCAGGCCGTGAGCACTTTCTTGACGCCGTAGCGGGCGAAAAGCTCCACGTTCTGCTGCATGAGCGTCATGGCCACGTACTCATTGCCCGAGCGGCGGGCTGGATCCCCACAACAGCTTTCTTCTGCGCCCAGAATGGCATAACTCACACCTGCGGCGTTGAGCACTCGCGCCAGGGCGCGCGAAATCTTGACCGCCCGATCATCAAATGAGCCCGCACACCCCACAAACCATAGGTATTCGGCATCCGGACGGTCCTGGATCGCGGGGACCTCCAGCCCTTCAGCCCATGCAGCGCGGGAAGCACTGGACATCCCCCAAGGGTTTGCGTTAGTCTCAAGGCCCTTGAACGCCAGGCTGAGTTCCTGAGGGAAGCGCGCCTCCATCAGCACCAATGCTCGACGCATGTCCACGATCTTGCGCACATGCTCCACGGCTACCGGACAGTGCTCCTGGCATGCGAAGCAGGTGGTACAACTCCACAGCACATCCTCGGCAATAGCGCCACCCAGCAGCGCCCTGGCAGCTCCGCTATCACCTCCATCCCCGCGAACCTTGGCCTCCACGTCCATCTGTTCGCGCAAGTCCAGAATGAGTTGCTTAGGCGAGAGGGGTTTCCCGGTGGCATGTGCAGGGCAGACATCTTGGCACCTCCCGCACGAGGTACAGGCGTCCAGGTCGAAGAGCTGCTTCCATGTGAACTCGCTCATGCGCGAGACGCCGAAAGTCTCTGAACCCTCGAGGTCTATGGGGAGCAGCTCACCGCGCGCTCCCAAAGACCCGAAGTACACGTTGGCCGGCGAAACAAAGATGTGGAAAAGTTTCGAGTAGGGAATGTAGGCTACAAAACCCATCGACAGTACCAGATGACCCCACCACAAGAGGCGATGCATGGCCAACTTTTCTGCCTCCGGCATGGTCGCCAAGAAGGACGCCAGCCAGTTGCCCACCGGTGACCATGCCCTCCACGGCGAACGCGTCACCGCCAAGCGTGTGGCTTCGATGAAAAAACCGCTGATGCCGATGAGCAAAAGCATGCTGAGCAAAACCGCATCATCTGCGCGGTTGTTCAGCCGCTGCGGCCGCAGCACATAACGGCGAAACAACGCAATCAGCAGCCCCACTATGAAGACCACACCGAAAAGATCCAGGACCAAGGAGTAGTACAGGTAGAACCGCCCGTACAGAATCTTGAGCCCAAAGTCGGCCTGAAGCAAGACGATGAGGGTACCGATAAAAAGCACCACAAAGCCGAAAAAGATGGCGGCGTGCATCAGTCCCGGGAATGCGTCTCGCACCACAGCCCTCTGCAAGATGCCCTCCACGAACACCTTCCACAGCCTGCGCAGAGGCTGGTCAAAGCGCTCCTCAGGCTTGCCCATCCTCCACAGCCTGACCCGGCGGTACACGCCATAAGCAAACACTGCTAACGCGACCGCGAACAGGAGGTAAAGCCATCCGTAGCCGGGGATGTTCCAGTAGATTTGCCGCGTCGGCTTCGTGAGCATCTCTGTCATATTGCAGCCCTTCCCGTCCTACTTCACCATGCCGCTCGTGTCCGAAACATGCAAAGGTGGCGTTCAGCTTCTTAAGTTCTCATCGGACCAACAGGTCCATCTACCCGCATTCTCGTTCAGCCGTTCCGAATTTATCACTCTTTGGCAAAAAGTCAAAACCTTTTTTCTGCCGCAGCCTTAATGGGGGTGCGCAACCAGACCTTGTACGAAAAGATCTGCTACTTGGTCCGCCAAGTCGCTGAGGCCGCGTTTGGTCCTCTTGGACAGAATCCAGTTGGTGGCCAGACCGTCCAACGCCCCGAAGATGGCCTGCTTGGCGATGCTGGGATGGACATCTGCGCGGAATTCACCGCTCTGTTGCCCCTCCTCGACAATGCCAGCAATGACGTCCAAGTACTCCTTGAA
Source organism: candidate division KSB1 bacterium (assembly GCA_034506335.1). Classification (NCBI taxonomy): domain Bacteria; kingdom Pseudomonadati; species Candidatus Zhuqueibacterota bacterium. Next base: position 7,597 of record JAPDPR010000024.1, on the reverse strand, counting down.
CTTTGTTCCCGGGTACTCGTGCATGAACTTGGCGCTCTGCCGCAGCTCCACCACAATCACCATGGCCAAATCTTGGTTCTTCTCCACCATCTGGAAGTGGAGCGAGGCGAACCTGCGCAGCTTGCTTGTCGCTGAGGTCTCCTTTGCCAACTCCCGGCGCACGTGGGCCAGGATGGGCTCCATCTCGGACTCAAACAGAGAAATAAGGATGTCGTCCTTGCTCCTAAAGTACAGATAGGTCGTACCATCGGCCACCCCGGCGCCCCGCGCTATCTCCGACACTTTGGTGTGGAAAAAGCCCTTCTTGGCAAACATCCTCATCGCCGACTTCATGATTCGCTCGCGTTTGTCTTCTCCCATGGCCCGGCTCCTCCTACGCCAGAATCTGCTCCCAACTCACGTCTAGAGACGACCGACATCTGCACTGAATGAACTGCCATTCATAAATGTACGACTTATTCGTTCAAAATCAAGGCCTTTGTTGAATGAGCTTCAGAGGTCTGAACTCCTTTATTCTTAGTGAAATAAATCTTGACAATCTCGCAATTTTTGCTATCTTAGTAAACAGGTTTGGCGGTGAAATCTTTTTCCGGAGTCCCCAAGACGTCTGGCACCAACTAGTGAGGAGAACATGATGCAGGTGGTCTTTCTTGTCGGACGAATAGTCGTGGGGGTCTATTATCTATTCAACGCAATCAATCACTTTGCCAAGTTGGGACCGATGAGTGCCTATGCGGCCTCGAAAGGTATTCCAGCTGCAAAGGTGGCGGTGGTGGTTTCTGGCCTCCTCCTCCTGGTGGCAGGCCTGAGTTTTCTGACGGGCTACCGCCCCACGGTGGGAGTGGTCGCGCTGGTGATCTTTCTGGTGCCGGTCACATTCAGCATGCATGCGTTTTGGAAGGTGCAAGATCCCATGGTGAGAATGAGCGAGATGATCAACTTTACGAAGAATCTGGCCCTGCTTGGTTCGAGTCTCATGTTCCTTGCAATACGTCAGCCGTGGCCTTTTTCGCTCCGATGAGTGAAACAACCAACGCCGAAAGGAGGTGAGGTGCTCGGATTCAAGAAAGGAAAGTCGCTGAGAAGCAACGGTGTGGCAGGATGGGCGGAAGTGGAGCAAGTCAAGGGAAGAAACAGCACGGAGGAACGCATGAGAAGACCCCTTTTTGCCCTGTCACTGGCGGTTGTGCTCGCTCTGGCATCGCTCACTGTCGTGTTTGCATCGGGAGTAGCCTTGACCGGCATTGGGGCGCGGGCAACGGCCCTGGGGGGTGCATATCGCGGCTTGGCCAATGACTGGAGTGGCATGTACTGGAACCCCGCCGGATTGACCCAGATCAAAGGGCTTCACTTTGGCGGCAGCTTCGAGATCGTCGCCCCCAAGGGCAAGTACCTGGCTAGTCCAGCGATAGGTGCGCTGCGGGACGCCGAGGTGGAAAACGAGCCGCAGACCTTCTACCTGCCAGCCGCCGGGTTTGTTTACGGCATGGACAAGTTGGCCGTCGGCATCTCGGTGTTTGCCCCCTTCGGCCTGGGCTCCAAGTGGAATCTCCTTGAGACCGGCACGTACAACCCCCTGTATCCCGACATCGATGTGGAGGACGACCTGAAGGTCATCGATATCCACCCCTCCATCGCCTACCAGGTGACTGACAAGCTGTCCGTTGGTCTCGGAGTGAGCATTGTTAGCAACCAGATTGAGATTCGCCAGCCAGTCTTCACACCGAATCCGTTGAAGCTCACCCCGCTGAACCCGCTGCTGACGCAGCTTGGGCTTCTCGCTCGGCCTTTTGACCATTTGCTGACCGAACAGAAGCTGGTAGGAGACGGATGGGGCTTCGGGGCCAACCTCGGTCTCCAGTACAAGGTCACCGAGTGCCTGACGGTAGGTGTGGCCGGGCGTTACTACCTTGACCAGGGTTTGGAAGGGACCGTGTCGATGCTCACCTACACGGCAAAGCCCACTCCGCAGCAATTCAACGCGCTAAAGGCGCAGCTAGACGCACTCCTGGCCGGCGGCCAAATTGACCAGGCAAGTTACGCCAAGGCGCTCGGCGTCTATTCCGGGGCAACCATCAACCCGCAGACGCAACAGCCTGCTACTGCGCCGGTGGAGGTCGACGTCACCGCCGATCTGCCGTTGCCCATGGAGGTCGGATTTGGCGTCGCCTACACGGGCATCCAGAATCTCCTTGTGGCGGCGGATGTGGCCTTCACGCAGTGGTCGGCTTGGGACATCATCAAGATCAAGAAGGCGGACGGGACCGACTTGGGTGAGCTGACCGAGGAGTGGAAAGACGCTATCCGCGCCAGCCTGGGCCTGGAGTACTCGTTGCAGGCGTTCAAGGTGCGTGGCTTTTTCTACACCGAGCCAGGGGTACCTCCTGACCACACGCTGAATCCCACCATCCCGGACATCAACCGTCGCTACGTGGCGGGAATCGGTGTGGGCTACCAGCTCCCCTTTGGCATGGTGCATGCCAGTGTGGAGAAGATGTTCATCGGCGATCGTACCGTGAGCACCTGGGCCGAAGTCAAGGATGCCACTGGCATGGTCACCAGCTACGACAATATGGCCGGCACTTACAAACTTGACGCTCTGAACTTCATGGTGGGTGTCGATATCAAGCTGTAACGCCGGTCCGAGGCACATAGGTGCCCCTTCTTCGGGCGCTACGAGGGAGGGGCACCTTTTTTTGCGCAGACTTGAGGGCACTTGGCCAATGAGAAACCTGCTTACAGCCCTCGCTGCTTTGAGCCTTGCGCTCGTGGCGTGCGAGGTCGACAAGGGGCTTGGTCCCCTCACCAGCGGCATCAGCGGCACCATTACCTTCCATGGTACCTGGCCGGAGAATACCGAGCAAATCCTGGTGGTGGCTTCCACCGACTTTCCACCCAAGGGAATAAGTCAGCTGGATGTGGGCGAGCCTCTCCCGATCGGTGTGGATTCCGCCCACTACACCATTTTCCTGCCACCAGGACTCTATCGCGCCGTAGCGGTGGTTTGGAAGGAGAAGGGCCACGAGTGGAATGTGAACAACATCATTGGTGTCTACTTCGTCGGCAGCGACTCGTTAAGTCCTGGTCAAGTGGAGGTGCCTCAGAGGACGGTGGTGAAAGGGATCAACATGGGAGCCAACTTCAAGCGGGCACGCCCCTACTTCGAAAGCTCCATCAACGGCGCTCTGCACATTCACGGCTCCTGGCCCGCAGGCGCCCAGAACCTCTTCGTGGTAGCCTCTCTGAGCCCTTTGTCCGTGACGAAACTGCCGTCGCTCCTGGACCTCTACATCAGCGGCTCCCTGCCCATTGGTGGCACGGAGGTTTCTTACACCATCTCCGCCCCACCGGGCACCTACTGGTTCCTTGCGGCTATTCTTCTCGAACAGGGGGCCCCCATCGGCTTGACGAGCATCAAGGGATTACGCTTCGGGCCGGTGGTGGTGCCTGACGGCAGCACCAGGCTGCAGGGTATCGATATCGATGTCTTTCTCGGCGGCAGCCAGTAGCCGCCAAGCGAGCAGGACCAGCCATACGGTTCAGCCAACAAACCATCGCCATTGAGGGTTGACCATGCAGCTACAAAGACAAATGTGGGCCGCCCTGACGACAGTCGCGTTGTGGGCTGCAGCTGCGGCGCCGGCAACAGCACAGCGATACGGTTCCATTGCTGGGACGGTGCTGTCGGCTCAAACTCGCCAGCCGATCCCGGGAGCAAGCGTCATGCTAGAAGGCACCCTTTTGGGGGCGGCCACCGATGCGCGCGGCAATTTTCTCCTCCCTCGAGTTCCTCCCGGTCGGTACTCGGTGAAGGCGTCGATGATTGGCTTCGCCATCGTGTCAAAGCCCAATGTAGAAGTTCGCGCCGGCGAGCGCACTGAGCTCGTGATCCTTATGGAGGAGACTATCATCGAGGCGCCTTCAGTGGTGGTCACTGCAAGCAAGCGTTATCAAGAGATTGCCGATTCACCGGTGAGCGTTTCTGTGGTCAGCCAGGCCCGCCTAAACCAGATCGGCGAGTTCAATCTTGAGCAGATACTGCAATATGCGCCTGGCGTCAACTTTATGGGCAGCCAGGTGAACATCCGCGGCTCTTCCGGCTACAGCCACGGCGCCGGCACGCGGGTGCTCTACCTTGTAGACGGGGTACCCATCCTCCCCGGCGATAGCGGGGACATCAAGTGGGATCTTATCTCGCCCGGCCAGATAGACCACATCGAGATCGTTAAGGGCGCGGGCTCGGCTCTCTACGGTTCCAGTGCCATGGGAGGGGTGATTAACATCATCACCAAGGAACCCACCCCGCGTCCTGTGACACAGGTCCGTTTGCTTGTTGGCTTCTACGACCAACCTGCTTACCCCGAATGGCGCTGGACCGATAGGCTTCTGCACTTCAACGAAACCAGCATCAGCCACAGTCGGCGCTTTGATGGCGGGGAGCTGATGATTGCCGGCGGACGGACAGAATCGCTCGGTTACCGCGAGAACGGCAACCTCTTGCGTTACAATTTGACTGCTAAGCTTGGCTGGCGAATTTCGCCCCAGGTGCACCTGGCGTTGACCAGCAATTGGAACGGCTCGGAGTATGGCAGCAGCTTCATGTGGCAAAGCCAAAACCACCCACTGCAAGCGCCCGAAGCAGCAGTGGGCGACAAAGTCAAATCCTGGAAGGCAAATTTCAACGCCGTGTATCGGCATGCGCTGAGCGAGAAGGTGGGGCTCAAGGGGCGACTGTCCTACTTCCGCAACCGGTGGGAGAACTTTTTCCATGACAACAACGACTACTCATCTGCGGAGAAGGTGGGGTTTGAAGTGCAGAGCGACTTTCTGCCCGGCCGCGGTCATGCGCTAACGGCAGGTGTGGAAGGTACATTCGATCGGGTACAGTCGACCATGTTCGACAATCACGAAGCTTACAACCTTGCCTTCTACGCGCAGGACGAGTTCAAGCTCCCGTGGCGTTTCCAGCTCACTGTCGGCGGTCGCTTTGACCTCAGCCACATCGACATCGGCATCGATGACCAGCAACTGAGCCCCAAGGTGGGCCTGGTCTGGAAGGCGCGGCAGGGGACAACGCTCCGCCTGTCCTCCGGCCGCGGTTTCCGCGCGCCGAGTGTGGCAGAGCGGTTCACAGACGTAGTGGTTTCCGGCTTGCGGGTAGTCCCGAACCTCAACTTGCGTGCGGAATCAGCCTGGTCGCACGAAATAGGCGTCAACCACCAATGCACTCGCTACTTGCTGGCCGATCTGGCCTTCTTCCACAGCCAATATCGTGACCTGATCGAACCGGAGCCTGACGCCAGCGGCACGGTGAGGTTTGTGAACGTCACGGAGGCAAGGATCCGTGGCCTGGAGGTTAACCTCCAGGCTAGCCTCTGGCGGGGACGGTTGACGCCGGCGTTGTCGTACACGTTTCTCGAGCCCTGGGACCTTACTGACGATGACTATTTGGCCTACCGGGCACGCCACTTGCTGACCGCTACGGTGAGCGTGAGCTACGGCCCGCTGCGCGTGGGCGCGGACTACCGTTACGTGAGCCGATTGGAACGGGTGAAGGTTTATCCCCGGGATCAACGTGTGCCGCAAAAGGTGACCGACGTTCGCTTGGGGTACCGCCTGTTAGGCGCCGAAATCGGGTTTGATGTGGCCAACCTGTTCAACTATAACTACACGCAAGTGGAGCGCACCTTGATGCCAATCCGCCATTACACTTTCACCATCGTCCGCACCTTCTGAGCCCCGGATGCGGCCGGCTCGGCCATCCCCGGCGTTGCAAAGTGCAAAGGGAGACCCATTTGGCGGGTCTCCCTTTTGCACGCTCAGGTGGGAAGAACCAAAAAAAATGCCACTCCTTCCTTAGCCTTCCACCACCGGGATGCGCTCAATCTCGGGGTCGGTGAAAACGTCGGCCTCGTCACGGCTGGTGGTGGAAAACTCGGAGACTATCGCCCCTTTCGGTCCTGCCTGAAACCAGTGCAGAGTGTCTGGGGGGAGGGTATACTGCATGCCTGGAGTCAATACGACCTCATGCCATACGGTATACCACCGTTCACGCCCCTTAGGAGGTTTAGCCTTAGGGCTGGGCGTCGGTTCGCCGGGTACGTACAGGTACACGGTACCCCAACGGCAGCGAAACGTTTCCTCCTTGCCAGGTTCGCCGGAAACTGGCGGATGACGATGCTCAGGACAGGTCTGAAAGGGAAAAAGCACCAGCTCCTTGGCACACACGCGGTCGGTGTTCACGTACACCACGAGCTCCAGCCCAGTGCTTTCCAGCTCTCCAAGGCCAAAGTCGGCCACCTCGATATTCCGCTTCTCGTCCTCTGTGAGGACGATACCCGCTTTCTTGAGCAACTTCAGTGCCCGCTTTCGCGCCTTCTCGGCCTGTTCACGAGTAATCATGCGCGTCGCCTCCTCGCTTTGTGACGCCTGTCCCTTCCATCGGTTCACTATGTGGGAGTAATGCGCAGGTCCTGCTCAAGCTCTCTGCGCATCCCTTGCTCGTCGAATCCGCGTTTGAGAATACCCTTGTAAGCGATGGAAATGGTTCCTGTTTCCTCGGAAATCACGATTACCACCGCGTCGCTCTCTTCGCTGAGGCCCACTGCAGCCCGATGCCTCGTGCCGAGCGTCTGGTCCAGCTCCTGGCTTTCTGAGAGCGGCAAAATGCAGCGTGCAGCTTCGATGAGCTCGTTCTGAATCACGATCGCCCCATCGTGCAGGGGTGACCTAGGATTGAAAATGGACACAATGAGGGGCATAGAAACCTCGGCCTGCAACCGCACACCCGTCTCCACAACTGTGCGAAGGCCTGTCTCCTTTACCATCACTATGAGCCCACCGTAGCCGCGTTTGGAAAGCTCGATGCTTGCCTTAATGACCTCTTCCACCGTGCGCGTCCCAGCAACGCTCACGAAGTAGCGGGCAAGTCGCGTCTGTCCCAAATAGATGAGGAGCCGGCGCAATTCCGGTTGGAACACCACCACGAATGCCACCAGCCAGATGGTCTTCAGGTTCTGAAAGAGCCAGCTCAGAGCACCCAAGTTAAACAGTGGCGCCACGACCGAAAGGACCAGGATCACCACCAGGCCCACGGTCATCTGGGCGGCGCGGGTGCCGCGGATGAAGAAGTAGACGCGATAGAGCATGTAGGAAATGACCACGATGTCCAGCACGTCGAAGGGGGTCACGGGAATGAAGCCTATGCGAAAGAGTACCACCTCGAGTTCTCCTTGCGCATATTCCACTTAGGACACCGATGCTACCTTAGCCGCAATGGCATCGGCTACGGCGACAACCCTCCGTATGGCCTGCACGTCATGCACGCGCACGATATGGGCGCCGCCCAGCACGCAGGCGGCCACTGCGGCTGCTGTGCCTTCCAGGCGCTGGTCTGGGGGCAGTCCGGTGACCGCACCCACGAAGGACTTACGACTCGGTCCCACCAACAAAGGCAACTGCAAACGAGCGAACTCTTTGAGCCGGCGGATGATCTCAAAATTGTGCTGCACCGTCTTGCCGAACCCTATGCCCGGGTCCACCACCAGGCAGGAACGAGGGATGCCTGCCTGTTCGCACGCCGCGACGCGCTCCTGGA
>JAPDPR010000023.1:22118-48083 GCA_034506335.1 candidate division KSB1 bacterium | reverse complement strand
CTGAACGGGTCCGCTTCTATGCCTGCCACGAAGGAGAGTAGGTCATGGCGGAATCCCGCGATGGTTCCCACCGAAGTAAATGCCTTTTCTTTTTCGCCGAAGGACGCAAACGTAGCTGCCGAGCGAAGATAGAGAGAGCCCACCGGGTAGAGATACAGTGCCTGCACCCAGAATCCGGTCTGGGCCCCTTCCGCGACCGGCTCCTCATGGGGCGGCGCGGCAAAAGTTCCCAGCGGTACACCAACTCCTCCCTGTACGCCAGCAACTTGTGCCAGGGCAGGGGTGACCGAGCAACTCAGGAACAAGGCCACACCGAGGACCAACTCGGCAGTTCTTTTGGTGCGCATTCCTGCGAGCTCGTACCAGAAACGGTTCACCCGTGCTTCGCCCTGTGGGTTTACCCTGGGAGAGCCTTCACTTCGTTCTCTTCCTTGGTGCTGGATGGCTTGCCCGTGTAGATTTTGGCCTTTTCTTTACCCATCAGCACGCGCAGGGCGCCATCACGCAGCGCCAACATCTCATTCTCCCCCGGGTACACGGTGACGCCCACGTTGAGCGCGGCGATCCTCTGCTTGATGCGCTCTACAAAGGGTTGGCACCGCGCCAGACCACCGGTCAAAAGCACCTGGTCCACCGGCTCCCCTTCAAATGCCGGCAGCAGCGAGGTAATCCATCGCGCCACCTGGTAGGCCATGGCCTCGAACACTGCCACGTAAGCCGGATCCCCGGCCAAAACGCGACGCTCCACTTCGCGGAAGTCTGAGGTGCCCAGCAGGTCCACCAGCCCACCACGCCCCTTGTTCTTCAGCTTCATCTCCTTGAGCGTGTACTTGCCCGAATAGCAAAGCTGAATGAGCTGACCCACCGGCAGCGAGCCACTCCGCTCTGGCGTGAAAGGCCCTTCGCCGTCCAATGCGTTGTTGACCTCGGCGTATCGCCCTTTGTAGTGAGCGCCGATGCTAATCCCCCCGCCCAGATGGGCCACGATCACGTTGATCTCCCGGTAGAAGCGCCCGGTCTCTTCTGCGTAGCGCTTGGCAGTCGCAATCTGGCTCAGTGCGTGCGAAATGATCTTGCGTGGCAGCTCCTTCAGTCCGGTGATTTTGTAGATTTCGCTCACCTCGTCCACAACCACGGGGTCTACAATGTAGGCGGGAATACCCAACTCCTCGGCGATTTCGGCGGCGATAAGGCCCCCCAGATTTGAGGCATGGCTCCCCTGCACGCAGGCCCGAAGGTCTTGCTTCATGCGCTCGTTGACCACGAATGTACCACTGGGTACCGGCCAGATGAGGCCACCACGTCCCACCACCGCCTGGAGGCCGCTGATATCGATGCGGTTGGCTTTGAGCTCCGACAGGATAACCTGCTTGCGAAATTCATACTGGTCGGTAATCTCCTCAAACGGGGCCAACTCCTCCTGCGTGTGCTTGATCTCAGCCGCATAGCGCTGGATCTCTCCCTCAAAGTAGGCCACCTTGGTCGAAGTGGAACCGGGGTTGATGGCGAGAATGCGGTAACGGGGGAAAAAGCTGTCGCGCGGCGTGGCCTGCCATTTGCCGGACTTGAGCAGCATCAGAATGTTGGCCTTGGCGCCCAAGACCACGTCGCTTTCGGTCGATTCTTTGGAAAAGTCAACCACCTTGTTTTCGAGCCCGCCAGAGATGGGGAACTTTTTCGCCGACGGGTAACGCGTCGCGTACATGTTGTAGAGAAAGTTGCCCAAATCCAGGTTGGGCGCAATGATAACGTTAACCCTACCCAGGGGTGAGTCTGGGCGATAGCGCTCGCCCAGCTTGACCACCGCCGCTTCGCGCGATATGGCGCAGCTAATCTGAACCTCGGCGTCTATGCGAATAGTGGAATAGAGGGGATCGCGGCGCACCAGGGCTGCCAGCCTCGGTGGCACTAGCTCCGCCGCTCTGCGGACCATGTCAACCGATGGCCCCTCGTCCAGGCCCTTGGTGGAATATGACACGATGCACCCGTTGATGTACGGCAACACCTCCTGGGGGATCAGGTCGCGCGCAATCTTGCAAGTGCCCACCGCGATATCCGCCAAGCGCGCGGGGCTCATGCGTGCGTTTACCGCCACATCCCCAAAAACCACGATGTTCTGCTCGAAGAACTGCTCCATGTGACCCTCAGGCAGGACAAATATGCCTGCCTCGAAGGCTGTACCATGGTGCCCCACGATGCGCATAAAGGGTCGGAAGAACTCCCGTGGTCCATAGCGCAAACCGCCGAACGCCATGTCCGCGTAACCTAACTTGACGGCCATGATGGCGAACATGGGGGGCTGCCTCAAGAGTGCCCGCGCCTCATCGAGGGTTCCCGACCATCCCTCTTCAGCCACACGCATGTATTCCCGGGCGAACTCGTCGACAAGTTTCTCCTCACGCCTCAGGTCCACCGCCTTGACGTGGCTCAAAAGATACTCGATGCGAGTCTCATCGAGCTGCGGGCACTCGCGGCGCGCAAACGCGGCGATTTCCTCCTCCGAGGCGGGAATCACGATTTTCGCAAAACGAACAAGACGTGAGGCGGCAAGGATGACCCTCGCATCAAGTCCATCAGCAAAGATGGCAGTAGGTTTGATCCTCTGTAATGCAAGTATCTGCTCGTCGAGCGATCGCTCAATGTCGAACATCAGGTCTGCCTCCACGCAAATTGCTCATGCCCGATTCACTTGCCCATTGGTCGCGGGATTCCATGGTGGCCATCCTCCCCACGGTCACTGTTGGGTCTTGCTGTCTAACGCAGCCCGAACCTGGGTCAGCAGTTGCTGCAAATCGAACGGCTTCTGCAAAACGCCGTCACCAACTTCCTTAAGTTCTCGCCGTCCCAATGGCCCCGGGAGGTAGCCGCTGGTCAACAGGATGGCCACCTCTGGCTTGATGGTGCGGATTTGGCGTGCGCACTCTTCCCCGGACCCGTCTGGCATGTTGAGGTCCAGTATCACCAGGTCAATCTCCCCCGCGCGTTCTTGGAACAGCTCCAGAGCATCTCTGCCGCCCGTACTGGTCAGTACGCGGTAACCATGTTTGCTCAGCATCTTGCGGCCCAACTCCAGTATCTCGGGTTGGTCGTCCACCAGCAAAATGCCTTCGTTTCCGCCCTTGAGCGGCTCACGCCTTCTTTCGGGCGCCGGCTCCAACTGCTCGCTCAAAGCTGGGAGGTAGATGTCAAATGTCGCTCCTTGGCCTGGCGCGCTGGTGACCTGGATCTCCCCCTCATGCCGGGCGACTATGACATAGACGATCGAGAGCCCCAATCCAGACCCCTTCCCTTTTGGCTTGGTCGTAAAGAAGGGCTCGAAGATGTGCTTCAGGGTTTCGGCATCCATGCCCACGCCCGTGTCGGACACCCGCAGCCGCACCACTTCACGCAGGTTCTGGTTCTTGAATTGACGGCGCTGCTCCTCGCTCAGAGTCAAGTTGTCAGTCTTAATGAGAATCCTCCCCCCTTCCGGCATCGCGTCGCGCGCGTTCACGCACAGGTTGATAAGCACCTGTTGGAGCTGCACCGGATCACCTGACACAACGCGCAAATCATGCGCCAGATGCGTCTTCACCTTGATCGTCTCAGGTAAGCTATGCGCCAGGAATCGCGCAGTCTGCCGGACCACCTCATTAAGCTGCATCGGTCGCCTTTGCGGCTTCGTGTTGCTGCTAAAGGCGATCAGCTGCTGGGTCAGGGAGCCTGCAACAGAGGAAAGCTCTATGATCTGCTGCACCATCCCCCGCAGATGCGGCGGCAACTCCTCTTCCGCTTCCAGCAGAGAAGCGTAGCCGAGAATTTCTGTCAGAATGTTGTTAAAGTCGTGGGCAATTCCGCCGGCAAGGATGCCCACGCTCTCCATCTTTTGCGCCTGTTGCAGCTGTTCCTCCAGCGAACGCTGCTGGGTGACATCACGCAGGACAACAAAAGCACCGACGACCCCGCCCGCTTTGCGACGCGGGGTCAAGCTGGCTTCCACCCGTAAGGAGGAACCTTTCTTTGTCTGCGCGTCGCACTCCGTTTGCACTCTCGCGGCCTGGCCTTGGAGAATCTCGCCCAGGAGGCGGCGGATGGACTCACGTTCGGTGGGATGAAAGAGATTAAGCAGGGGTGTGCCCGACAGCTCTTTGCGTGTATAGCCGAAAAGTTCTGCCACACGGCGGTTCGCATAGGAGATCTGGCCCGCCTGGTTGGCGATTATGACGCCCTCGGCGATGTTTTCCGCGAACGACCTGAAGCGCTCCTCGGACTCCCGCAGGCGCCGCTCTGCCCGCCGGCGCCGGGTCACGTCCACAAACCAAGCCTCCACGCACTCCCCATGCTCGGGACTTGTGATGACTCGCGCCTGGAGGAGCAGTTCTACCTTGCGCCCATCCAGGCGGGTGGCGGTGATTTCGCGCGCCTGCACCGGGCCTCTTCCCAGCTCCCTTGCCAAAGCTTCCCTCACCTCGGGCTCCACCCGGCTTGCCACGCCCTGACGGTTCAGTTCCTCAATCGTGGAGGCCCCCAGGATGTCCAGGCCGCGGCGATTGATCTGCACAACCTCGCCACCCTTTCGCACTAGACAGACGCCTACGGCGGCGTGTTCCACGAGCAGACGGTACCGTTCCTCGGAGCGTCGTGCTTCCTGCTGCAGCAGGTACTCCTCGGTGGTGTCGCGGGCCAGACCGTGCACTCCCACAAGTCGACCCTCACGGTACAGAGGAAAGATCTCCATGAGGAAGGTTTGGACAACCTTGCCATCCCGGTCCACATGAACTGTGCGGACCCCGGACATGACGCGCTGTGTGCGATATACGGCCAGGCAGGAGCGTTTAAATGTCTCCCAGCTTTCAGGAGTGTGGGTGATTTTTGCGCGCAGAAGGCCGCCTTCGGCGTTCAGAGTAGCCAGATCCGGGATGTCGGCAAAGCCCCGGCTCAAACTCACCGGCACGGCAAGCTCGAAATGGTCCGGATCCGGGATCTCGATGGCCCAGTAAAGGTCCCGAGACGATTCCACCAGTTGTCGATAGCGCTGCTCCTCCTCCGGTCCCCGCGCCTGGGGAACCGCCTGCAAAATCAGCACCGTCTGTCTGGATTCCCCCGCTTCACCCACCGCAAACGCCCGCACGCTGGCCGCCACCTCCGCGCCGTCCTTCCGGCGCAAGGACACAGAAAAATCAACCGGTCCACGATCAACCGCCTCGGCCAACCGTGCTTCAAAACCGGGGCGCTCCCGAGCCGACACAAGCTCGGCCACATGCATGTCGCGAAGCTCCTCTGGGCGGTAGCCGGTCAGCGCTGTCGCGGCCGGACTTGCCGTGAGGATCGTCCCCTGCTGGGTGCACAGCACCGCCCCCAAGGGCAGATTCTCTACCCAGGAGGTCCTCCCCCCTGCCTCATGCGGCGCCGGTGCAGGGAGCGTCAGGAGCGCCACCATCTCCGGCCCTCGCACGGGTAGACATCGCGCTGGGGAGCGGTGCCCTGCCTTGGACACCAGCGCCACCTCGCCTATGGCCGACACTGCCCCTGGGTAGGACGTCTGGGCCTCAAGCAGCGATTCTGCGTTATCCACCACCAGGTTGACAGAGGCACCTACCAGCTCGTCTCTTTGGAACCCAAAGGCCTCCAGTGCAGCCTTATTGCAGCTAACGACCCTGTGCGCCCGGTCGACCAACAAAGCAGGGAAGGGCCAGGTCGCGATGAGGTTCTCCAAAGGACCCGTCTCTGCTGGGAGCGCATGCTGGATGAGGCCCCAGTATCCCGCCTGGTGAGACCCCTTCGCCTCCGTCATGGCCACGGTGAGCAGCACCGGAAGGACCTCCCCGTCGGCGCGCCGCACCTTGGCCGGTCGTGCCACGATTTGACCCTTGCCCTGAATCTCCTCTACCAACGGGAGGAAGTCGAGATCGAGCACCTCGCCCATCAGGTTGCGCCCTACAAGCTCCGCTGCCTCAGCGTAGCCCAGCATGCGGAGGAGCGCCTGGTTAGCGGCGGTCACTTGCCAGTCAATGGTGGCGACGAAGACCCCCACGGGCAGAAGGTCAACCACGTGTCCCGGCACCTCCAGGGGCGCGGTGGCAGTGACCGGGCGGCAGGCCACGCTGATCCCTAACGCTGCGGCCACCGCCGCCTCGATCTCCTCCAGCATGGCAACAAACTGTGGTCCGGGGTCCAAGTCCACAGGATCCAAAAACTGCTCACCTGGCACCAGCCCCCCGCTGGTGACCACCTGCTCGTTGAGGAGCTCAAGCTGGCGGCGTACGTCACCAAACGTCTGGGCCACCCTTACCACGGCGGCAACCTGGGAGTTGTCGAATAGGGGCAAAGCGGCGAGCGTCACCCCGCCTGAAAAGAGGGTGGCCACCAGGCGCTGTCCCTCGAGCACCTCTTCATGACGGAGGACCCAGTTGGGGGAAAGGCAGTGGTAAAGACCTTGCAGGGCAGTGGCGGAAAGAGAGGCGCTCTGTTCCAAAGACTTGCTGGGCGTAGTCAACGGGTTGCCGGCGCGGTCACGGGTGGCGATGGCCACATTGTGCTTGCGGGCCAGCTCGTCTTGTACCTGTTGCAAGCGAGCCCGCACGCTCTCGCTCCATGGTGCCGATCTCATGTCAGCAACCTCCCCGGCATCGCGCTGTCTCTCACTCTCGACCTCCTCTTCCTCACCCGAGGCCGCCCGACCTTCCCGGCCGTGACCCGTCACCTATCCCAGTTGACCCCAAAGGAGGCGCATGCCTCCACCGGAGGAAAACGCTCTTAGGCCCCCTTGTACCGTGCCATGAACTCGCCGATGCGCCGATAGGAATTCTCCAGTACCTCTTCTGGAGGCAGGAAGACCACGCGAAAGTGTTTAGAGCCGGGTTTCTGCCCAAACCCGCTGCCAGGCACGACCACTACTCCCGTTTCTTGAATGAGCGCTCGCACAAACTCTTCATCCGTCCCTGGCACCTCCAGACTGGGAAACGCGTAGAATGCCCCTTCTGGCTTGGCGCACGAAATCCCTGGGATGGCATTGAGCATGCGCACGGTAAGATCGCGGCGGACAGTGAGCCGCTCCATAACATCGTGGAGGTGACTCTGGTCGCCCTCCAAGGCCACCTTGATTGCCCACTGTTCCGGATGATTGGCGCACAGCCTGGCGCGCAACAGCTTGTTGATGGCCTCCACATAGTCGCGCACGCGCTCGGGTTTGCCGCTCACCACGCCCCATCCGATCCTGAAGCCCGGCACCAGATAAGCCTTGGACAGGCCGTTGAACGTCACCACCGGCACCTCTGGGTTCAATGCGGCGATGGAGACGTGGCGTAGACCGTCGAAAATCAGCTTGTCATAGATCTCGTCGGCAAAAATCACCAACCGGTGTTCCAGCGCCAGCTCGACTATCCTTTCCAACACCTCCTGCCGGTACAGAGCACCTGTCGGATTATTGGGATTGATCAGGACAATACCCCTCGTCCTCCGGTCTATCTTTCTGGCAATATCCTCCACGTCGGGCTGCCATCCACTGGCCTCGTCCAGGTAGTACTCGTTGGGCTCTACCCCCAGCTTGTGGAGAATCGCGCTATAGAGCGGGTAACCGGGCGAAGGAATGAGCACGTTTTCGCCTTCGTTGGCAAGTGCAGTGAGGCACACGTCGATCGCTTCGCTCGCGCCTGTCGTGATGAACACATCCAGAATGTTCGTGATGCCCTTGGCGCGCGCCGCACCCCGGATGGCCTCCCGTGCCTCCTCAATCCCTGAAGACGGGGAGTAGCCGTTCATGTTGCGGAGCATAGCCTGGTAGGTAGCTTCAATAATGTGCCGGGGCGTCTGAAAGTCAAAGGCGTTGGGGTCGCCAATATTGAGGTACAACATCTTCTTGCCCTGCTTCGCGACCCGCTCGGCCAGGACGACAATGTCCCGAACCGCATAGGTGATCTTCTCCGTGCGACGCGCAGGGACGATGGCTCCGTCTTCCTTCATCGCTTCCTCCTGGGTGCTCCTTTCCAGCCAAGTCCAGCTTCTGCTCATTGACCCATCAGTCTGTTGCCATACGCGAACAGCCCACCAGCGCGGAAAATCTCCAGTTGCACCGGTGAAAAGGGGAGGGCCTGAATGTTCACGCCAGCGGTGCGATTCACAATCCGCCCTGTCTTCACGTCCACTTCTATTTCGTCCCCGTGATTGATAACTGCCTCGCCAAGGCCTGGACACTCAAGCAGGCCAAGCCCGGAGTTGATGGCATTGCGCTTGTAGATGGCGCCGGTCGACTCGCTGATAATGAGCCTGATGCCCAGACTGCGGAAACAGTCCACCGCCTGCTGACGCGATGAGCCGCAGCCAAAGTTCTTCCCCACCACAACGATGTCGTGTGGCGTCACCCTGCTGCTGAAATCGGTATAGCCGGGAAGATTGTCAAACGCATAGCGGCCCATCTGGGCTACATCTTTGATGTGCAAGTAACGATTGTGAAATATCATGTCGGTGTCGATGTCGTCGATGAGCCGCCCTTCGTCGTCCACGATCTTGAATACCTTTCCCACGATGATGTAGTTTTCCTCTGCGGCAGGGGGCTCGTACCGAACAGAGAGCGTTGCCGGGACGGGTATCGCACTTGTGCGCGGGGGGAGCGGGACTGGTCGGCTTTCCGGGACGAACTCCTCATCCGGCACAAAGGGCAAGAGGTCATGTTCCACCTGGGTGGGGCAGGTGAGGAACCCTCGCAGCGCACTGGCCGCAGCGGTGGCCGGACTGGCAAGGTAGGTGTCACCTTTGCCCTGCTTACCGCGGAAGTTGCGGTTGGAAGTGCTCACCTGGACCTCATGCTCGCCCACCATGCCAATCTGCCCGGACGCGCATCCCCCGCACCCTGGGTGACTCACTACTGCGCCGGCCTGGCGGAAGATCTTCAACAGTCCCTCGTCAAGAAGCCGGTCGTAGACCTCGGCGGTAGCGGGAACAATCTTGAGCATTACCCCTTCGGCCACGCGCCGGCCGCGCAGGATACTTGCCACCACCACATAGTCTTCGTACCTGCCGTTCGTGCACGAACCGATGAACACCGAGTCAATGCGCACGTGCCCTGCTTCTCGTACCGGCACCACGTCCGCCGGGCTATTAGGGCGGGCAACCTGCGGCTGCAAGTTGTCCACGTCCAGCTCGATGACCTGGCAATAGTGTGCGTCCGGGTCGGCGGTGACTGCCGTCACGGCGCGTCCGGACCTCATCCGACAATAGTCCAAAATGCGCTGGCTGGGGACCATGAACGCGGCAATGGCGCCCATCTCGGTGGCCATGCTCGCCAAAGTGATGCGCCCAGCAAGCGAGAGCTCCTCGATCGCTGGGCCGTAAAATTCCACTGCTTTCCCCAGCGCACCTTTGCTCCCCAAAGTACCGACCACAAAGAGCGTCAAGTCCTTGGCGGTTGTCGGGAAGGCGTAGCGCCCATGCACATTCACGCGGATAGTCTCTGGCACCTCGAACCAGGTGCGTCCGGTCTTGAAGGCGAAGGCGATGTCCTGATCCCCCATGCCCTGCCCGAATGCGCCGATGGCTCCCATGATGTTCAGGTGGCTGTCGGTGCCCACCATCACCTCCCCGGGCACCACCAACCCCTGCTCGATGGCCACATGCGAACCGATGCCCTGGTTGACGTCGTAGACTCGAAGGCCGTGCTCCCTGGCAAACAGTCTGCAGATCTGCTGGTTATCGGCATAGCCGGCGGTGTTGGCCGGCACATTGCAATCGAAGGTGAACACAGTGCGCGCCGGGTCGGCCACGTAGCTGCCCTCATAGTGCTCAAGCAGGTTCTTGACCACGTTGGCACCGCCAAAATCGCGCGCGCTGCGTAGATCGATGTCCATCCACACGGTCTCGCCCGCCCGCACCGGATGGTCGCTGTGGGCTGAAATGATCTTCTCGATTATTGTCTGTCCCATGATCGTAATTGGCTGTTGCCTACTGCTGCAAGAAAAGTGTGACCAGTTGGCGAAGAGTCTCTTCTTTTGCCCTCAGCATCTCGTCTTTGCTGCCACAGAATATCGTGCCGGCGGCAGCCCCCTTGTGCCCGCTGCCGATGTTGAGCTGGCGCATGAGCTCGCCCACATCCTTGTTGTGCGGGACTTTGGCCATTTTGATGCCTAACGAGAAGGAAAAACTTAGGTCTGTGGTCTTCAAACCATCCCGGAAGAGGTTACGGACCTCGATGACGCCTTTAGCCTGGGGAAACAGCAGGTAGGCGAGTTGCCTTATGACCTGCGGCCTTCGATTGTGACGCGTGAGATCCAAGATCACCACTTCCCGACCGGTGTCCTCGGGAAGGAAACACGCATCAGCGCGGATCTGCTCCAGCATTTCTTCTTCAAGCCGTCGATAAGCACGAAAACGTTCCTGGACCTCGGGCTGGTTGGCTACGCGCTCCAGTGGGTATTCCTTGAGCTGCTGTACCAGGCCGCGAAGGTACGGCCACTTGCCCGGCTCTGGTTTTTGTTGCAAGAGTTTTATGGTACCGTCCAAAACCTTCGCAGGCGTCTCTCGCCGCCACTCTTCTATGGAGTCGTAGCTGAAGGCATCGATTACATCTGCCTCTGCCACCAGCTCGGCAAAGTGAGCGGGCATGGCCACCCCCTGCTCGGCGAAGTACTCGTACACCACGTGGGCACAGGAATCCTGCGGTGCGAAGCGCCCTTGCACGCTCGCAGGGTCAATGCCGCGGAGGCGCAGCTCTTCGATGTTGGCTTCGTGGTGATCGAACCAGAGGCCACATTCCAAGGGATAGGGCAAGTCGCAGACCACGTCGGCAGCGGTGATGGTGATGCGTGCTTCGCTGACAGTGCGGGGGCCGGTGAACTCAATGTGGTTCACGCGCAATGCCTGCGAGCAGAGGACCGCGCAGGCAAGGCCATCAAAATCCTCGTGCGTGATAATCTTCTGGTAGGCCAAGACCTCTGTCGTGCTCCCTGAGTCGAGCCACTGCCTCTCACCCGCACCGACGGAGAACTTGTCTATGCGAGGCATGAAAAATGTAACAAATCTTGGGACAAGGGTCAAGGACTTTGTGGCAATCAGAGCCGAGTGCGCGGGTATCGACGACCGCCCGGCCGCGGCACGGGACGTTGCGCGGACCTCGTCAGGCGGCCCGCAGGAGCACAAGGTGGGCACCGACATTGAGGGGGCAGGTCCCTCCGATCAACACTGGTGCAAAAAGTGCTTGACTTTTTGCCCTTTGGATATTATCTTCTTGATGTCAGGGGGTGGGCCGTTTTGCCTCGCACTCATCTCCGGGGGCGCAGCCTCTTGACTGAGTGATCCTCCACCGTACAACATCGGCGAGATAGGGTGTCCCCAGGCCGCTACCAGGCCTGCAATGCGCGCTTGTAGTTGGCTAGTGAGCCTGTGCCGGCTTTGTGGCAAGGAGGCTCGGATTTGTGGAGGTTTAGGGTGAGGACTCCACAACCAACTCCGCACATCGGAGTGATCAGCGCCATCAGAACCTGGGACAAATGGGTCATTTTGACTTCACACCACCTTGCGGAGTCATTCGCGCCTGACTGCTGGAGCTGCACGAGGTGGGTGCCAATTGCAATGGTGACGCTTATTGAGCTGCGTCGCAGGATCGCTCTTCTATGGGCGCTGATCTCCGCTCTGTTGGCTCTGCTGTTGTGCGTGCAGCTATTTGACCCGCACTGTTTGGACCCGTTCTACGTGGAGGTCACCGCCTGTCTCTTTCCACTTTCTTTGGTCACCTTCCTGACAAAGAGCGGGTTTCGCGCTGTTTTCGCCGTTCCTGGGTGTGAGATCGTGCTTCGCGTCCCCCTGAGTAGGGGGTGGGCCCTTTCCCGCTTTTGCTCCCGTGTGCTGGAGTGTCAGCGGCGCCTGGCTGGCGCCGGTGGCGACAGCCGTAAGGAGGCTGAGGAGCCAAGGCGCCTGCCACAAAGACGATGGCCGCAAGTGGTAGAACACGAACGATCGCGCGCATCAACAAGGCGCACCCTGTCGCCAGCCCGCTGGCACTAGCCCGCTCCTCCTCCAGAACCGCCCGCTCCTCCCCCACCGCCACCGCTGGCGCCACCACCCGCACCTGTACTCGAGCTCATCGTACTGGACACAGTCGAGACCATCGACGCCAGGGCCTCGCCCAGTCCGGCTGCGGAGCGAGAGGAGGCCGCAGGCACATACCAGACAAAGCGTGCCATCTCCTCCTCGGGCACCTGCTCCAGCAGCGCCCGCACCGCCTTGGAACCGACACCCAAGGCTGTGGCGTAGACGAGGAGCTCATCCAGGGGCGACAACTGCTCCGTCTCATGCGCCGCACGGGGCGAATATCGCTTAAGATAGCGGGCCAGTGCCTTCCACTGCTGCGCCTCAGCCTCTGCCTCCGGCGTGCGCCTGGGTATGGCGAAGGACAGGACAAACACAACCAACGTGGAGGCCCCCAGCAACAGTGCCCACTCTTCCACGAGCACTCCCGCCACAACCGTGAGCAAAAGGAGAAGGCCCGAAAGAAGCAAGGAACGATTCATCGCCCGCAGGCTCTCCTGCTCGTAAAAGTTCCGCGCCTTGGCCTCTTCGGTGACCTCCTTGCGCCACTGCGAGAAGAACGAAACCATTGCCCCTCTGTGCCTCTTCAGGTCTTCGACACGCAGACGGGTCTCGCCGTTGGAAAGAGGGCCAAAAAGAAGGGCGAGAAGCGAGCGCTCGAAGGACAACAGACGGCCCGCGTCGGTGTCGCGGCGCGCCCGCTCGCGATCCAACTCCAAGACGTACTCCGGCTTCTTGGCTCGCCTCTGGTGCTCGCCAGGCACAGACTCTTCCTCGTGGATCCTGAGCAGCCCGCGGCGGGCCAGATCAAGGAGGGTTGCCACCAGAGAAGCCGCACCAACCGTGCGGTCAAACACAAGGTAGCTCACCAGCGCAGGAGGCAAGTTGCTCGGCGGCGTGCCAGTCATCCGAACTGCGCTCGGCACGCGATGGCGACGGCCGTAAACCCGGTATATGTTCCACCAACCCAGCAAACCACCCAGGCTAAGGAGGGCCACCAACCATTTCCCATGGGCTTTGCGGGC
The DNA here is from genome assembly GCA_034506335.1 of candidate division KSB1 bacterium. Classification (NCBI taxonomy): domain Bacteria; kingdom Pseudomonadati; species Candidatus Zhuqueibacterota bacterium. Next base: position 35,061 of record JAPDPR010000023.1, on the reverse strand, counting down.
CCTCTTGTTCTCTTGGCGGGCCAATTCCTTTTGCCGCGCGGCATTGGCCTCATCCGCCCACTGCGCCTCTTCCCTCAGGATCGTAGCACGCACCGAGTCCGGCTGCAAGGCTACCTCAGGGAAGCAAGATGGCGGATAGAGGGCGCGCACCTCCCAAAAGGTTCTCTTGGGTAAGCGGGCCACATCCGCCAGCACGCTGCCATCGTCTCGAATGCTCACGTTCCCCCATAAAGGGCCGTGCGCCCAGGCCTGCACCTGCTCTCGGGCCAAAGAGCAGGGCGGCACGATGCGTACCGTGACCGACTGAGACGGCCTATCCCAGCCGGTGCCCACGAACTTGTAGTACAAGACGGCGGCATCCGCGTGGCGCCGGACCAGATCAAGGAGCCGGAAACGCAGGGTAAAGGTGCGCACTTCGTTGTCGGCGCGGTAGTACCAGCGCACCCGCAGACGCTCGGCACTCCGCTCCACCGAATAAGTACCCGGCTCCCGGGAGTCCGTAAGCCTGTACTCCACATCGCCTTCACTTACCCGAATGTTCTCCACGCCCCCAATGCCGGCCAGAGGCAACTCGTAGCTGGCCCAAGAAAACCTGCCCACGAAACGGTATTGCCGCTGCTCTACCACGTCCATCGAGCCGTCGCTATTGAGGCGAGCATCCACCCACACACCGATGATCTCGTATCGCTTCTCTGCAGCCCAAAGAGGCCTGACACCCATTACCCCCACCAGGAGAACCGTCACCGCAGGCTGCAGCCGAACGCAAAGGCTTCTCAAAAAGGACCGGAAACCCTTAGACTCCCTCAGCATCGTCTCCTCCGCGTGCAAGCCATTGATGCCGCGAATCGCTCGCACTGCCTAATGGCTCCACAATCTCTCAACTTTTGTAAACAAGATTACGAAGTTCTGCGGCGAAAAACAAGAAGTTTCTGTACCTGGGTTGACGGTAGCTCTGCATGGGGGCTCCCGTGAGGAGGCCTCTCCGAACCCACGACCAAGTAACACTCTGCGGTCTTCCAACGTCTTCCTTGTGGTCCTGCAACCTTTTCGCCGGCTAGCAAGTCTAAGGGGTGAGTCGTGCAGGACCAGGGAAGAAGTCGTTGTTCAGCTTTGGGAATGAGGAGATGGTGAAGAAATTGGATCAGAACGTGGCACTAGTAACCGCCGAGGGGAAGCTCATGGGGGGGCCAGAGACTGCCCACCTCTGCAAGGAGGTGGAGGAACTGGAACGGGCCGGCTACAAGAGAATCGTCCTCGACCTGAGTCGCGTGCGCTGGGCAACCAGCACCGCCATCGGCGCCCTCATCAGGTCCTTTCTGTCTTTGCGCAACCAGGGGACGGAATTGCGCTTCGCCTGCCCGAGTGAGAGACTCCGTTACTACATGACCATCACCAAGCTCATCCAGGTCATCCCGACTTTTGACTCCCTGGATGAAGCGATCACAGCGCCTGCTCCGGGCTGATCCCTGCTTCCAGTCCAAGGGGCCTCAACACTCCCATCCGCGAGCATCAACGCCGCCGCACAAGGGGTGTCCCCTGCGCTCCCGCTAACTTTGCGCCCAAGAACGTCCGGGTCCTGCTCTCCAAGGCTAAGACACGGAGACCCGAAGTGAGGACCCGGACCAGGCAGCCCGTTCCCCTCTTCCTCACTGATTTGGCACCCTTGCGCTCTGCCTGCCCACATTGCCGATGCCGGTCTCCAGCATCAGTGCTTCCACCGCCTCCACACTCTTCGGCGCCCCAATTGACAGCACCTCATGCCCCTGTGCCGTCACCAGCACGTCGTCCTCGATGCGAACGCCCAGGTTCTCCTCTGGGATGTAGATCCCCGGCTCCACCGTCAGCACCATCCCCGGCTGGAGCACCCCCTCCTCGCCAACGTCGTGCACATCCAAACCAAGATGGTGACTGGTGCCGTGCATGAAGTACCGGCCATAGTCCTTGGGCTGGCTGATGAGCCCCAGCTTCACCAACCCCTCGCCAATTACCTGCGCCGCCTTGTCATGAATGTCCTTAAACTTGACGCCGGGTCTGATGATGGCGATGGCCTCTTCTTGTGCCTTCAGCACCACCTCATAGACGGCCCGTTGCCGCTCCGAGAACCTTCCGCTCACCGGCAAGGTGCGTGTGACATCGGCACAGTAGTGCCGGAACGAGGCACCAATGTCCACCACGACCACGTCACCGGACTCCATCTGGCGCTTGTTTTCGCCATAGTGGAGTCGGCACGAGTTGGGCCCGGAGCCGATGATGGGGGCAAAACTCGATCCCTCCGCGCCACCGCGTCGGAATATGTACTCCGCCAGAGCCGCAACCTCGTACTCCAGCATTCCCGGTTCTACGGACCTCATTGCTTCCACGTGAGCAGCACAAGTCAGTTCCGCCGCTCGGCGGATGAGCTCCACCTCCGCTTGGCTCTTCACCACCCGCAGGCGGCCCAACAACCTGGTCGGGTCGGCGACCACCACTGGATACTGGCGCATGCGAGCCGCCTCGATGAGTTCCAATTCCCTGGTCAACGGCTCGTCCAGACGAAGTTTCGGTGCCTTGAAGTATAAGGTGTCCGCGCGAGTGAGGGCTGCGGCAAACACCCCCGGAAAGTCCTCCAAAGGGCGTGCTACCTCCAGAAGGTCCTCTTTGGCGGCAACCTCTCCAGTAAGAGCTTCACTGCCACTTCTGCTAGAAGCCACGTCCAGGAAAATAAACTCTCTAGCCACCCCCCCTTTCCCGGGGACCGGCAACCCACGTTTGCTCAGGAGCAAGATAGCGCGAGGCTGGGTGATACCGGTAAGGTAGAAGAGATTGCTCTCTTGTCGGGGAGACGCTCCGTACGTCTCACCGGGCGCTTCTGCAGCCTTGAACACCGCCACACCGCGTGGAGACAAGAGCGCGCGTAACGCCTCACGACGCGCCTCATACTCCTCAGCCGATTGGGCGGGGAGCACACCCGGGAGTGCAACGACGAGAATGGCACAAATCGCCGCGTGCCCCGACCATTGAGCTTCACGCAACATCATCAGTTTCCTTTCAGCGAGCAAACTCTCCCCCGAGAATGTGCTTAATGCCTTCCGCCTCGTATCCCGTGTTCACTTTCCACCATCCATCTGACCCCTGGTACTTGAAGGCCGATACCCCATTGCTCAGCCAGACGTGAATGTGCACCTTGCCCGCCCCGTAGTTGTAGAAACCACAGAGGTCGTCAAAGCCGTCGCCGTTATAGTCCCCGGCAGCCACGCCCACCAGCTTGGTAGCATCATACCCTGCTTCTTCCCGCCACCACCCCGCGGAGCCCTTGTACTCAAAGCGGTTTTGCCCGTGGTTAAGCCACACGTGAATAACGGTCTTCCCGTTCCCGTAGTAGTAGAAACCAGCAAGGTCATCCAGTCCGTTGCCGTCAAAGTCGCCGCAGGCGACCTTCACCAGGCGGTCGGCCTCGTATCCACCCTTGTTGGTACTGAACCAGCCGTTCGAACCTGAGTACCTGAAGCCTGTTCCCCCCGTGTTGATCCAGGTGTGAATACGTGTGACGCCGCCGCCGTAATAGTAGACAGCCGCCAGGTCGGAGTAGACAGTGGGCAATTCTGCCGTAGCCGTCGTGTCCTGGCTCCAGGCTGGAGTCAGTCCACCTACCGCGCAAAGACAGACCACCAGGAGAAAATTGTACGCGCGCATTGTTGTACCCTCCGGCATCTGTTCGAGGCTCCATAGGCGCGGCTCTTCATTTTGCGGCCGCCTCCCACCCGTATTCGCGATACTGCCAAGTGAATTGTGTCCCTTTTACATCGACCACGGCAAAGCCTTCGCCAAAACCTCGGTACGGGCCATTCCACCACGCCCCGGACACGGCTCCAGCAGTGATGAAGTGCGTGCCCCTCACCACGATCTCTTCCACGTCATGCATGTGGCCCTGAAGGACTAAAGGCACATGGTGGCCGGAGCAGACCTTCAGAACTTCCAAGGCATTCGTCACTGCACCTGCGCGGTCCAAAGCTGCCTGCGGGCCCCGCGCAAACTGCTCCGACACCGAAAAAAGCGGAATGTGCAATGCCAGCACAATTGGTGTGTCCTTCGCCACTTGTGCCAAATCGCTCGCCAGCCAGGCCAGTTGCGCCGAATCCACGTGCCCAATGTAGGTGCGCTCAGGGGTAAAACCCACAGCGTCCAAAAGCACAAAGTGCCAGCCGCCGTAATCAAATGACCGGTATGTCCTGCCCTCCCCAATCCGTTTCTTGAACATCTCCTTGCCAAACTCGGGGTGGCTTGGATCCACGCCACTGCGCACGTACAGACCAAACACCTCATGGTTGCCGATGCAGTGGTACACGGGCATCTGGAATTCTTTGATGAGAGAAAGATAGAGCGTGTAGAGCGAATCGGCGCGAGCAAAGTTCTGTTCCAATGCGTCCATGACCAGGTCCCCGCCTGTGATGACGAACGCCGGACGTGGCCGCAGGGAGTTGACCGCCTCAATGGCCGCACGGAAACCCTCTGCACCGCGCATTTCAGGCTGCACGTGGATGTCGGTCATGAACACAAAGCGGAACTGCTGCTCTCTCCCGCAGGAAAGCAGGACGAGCACCAGAAGCAGGCCAACACCGCAGGGGAGAAGCCTGCGCCGCTTTGCAGAGCTTCGGTCGGACGAGTACATGATGCCACCCTCCTTGCTTCGGCGAACTGTTTCTTGCAACTTACAGCAGGGTGCTTACCACGTAATTGACGGCATTTCTGAAAATGAAGACCCCGTCCCCTTCGGGGCGCAATCCCTCGCGGGTCCATCGCGGGTGGTGGGTAGGGTCGAAATGCCGTTCTGGATGAGGCATCAGGCCAAAAACTCGCCCGGAGGGGTCACAGATTCCCGCTATATCGGCTACAGAGCCGTTGGGATTCCACGGATAGGTGCAGGGCCTTCGCTCGGGATGCACGTACTGAACGGCCACCTGTCCATGGCGGAAAAGGCCTTCCAGCACTTCCTGGGACGAGGTCACGAACTTCCCCTCGGCATGTGCCACCGGCAGATAGATGTGCTCCGGCCCGCCTGCAGTGAACACGCAGGCGCTGCGATTCACGTGCAGGTATACCCACCGGTCCTCGAACTTGCCGGAGTCGTTGTGAGTAAGGGTCACCCGCTGCGGGGCCTCCAGGTCTACGTCCGGCAACAGCCCAGCTTTGACAAGCACCTGAAAGCCGTTGCAGATGCCGATGATCAGTTTGCCTTGCCGGTGGAACTCCACCAGCGCGGCGCCGAGCTTGTATTTGAGCTCGTTGGCCAGAACTTTGCCCGCCGAGACATCGTCGCCATAGGTAAAACCCCCAGGGATGGCCAGTATGTGGTAGTCTTGGAGACGAACGTTGCCATTCACCACGCGATTGACGTGCACGAGGTCCGCCTGTGCCCCTACAGCGCGGAAGGCGTAAGCCGTCTCCTGGTCACAGTTAGAACCGGCGGCACGAAGCACCAGCACTCGGACTTTTTTCACCTTTTCCATTCCGATTCCTAACCCATGCCACCCCCCGTGGCAGCGACAATTGCCCTACCATCGCAACGGCGCCTGCCAGCTCTCCTTCAGGTCGGCGACGGCCGCCTCCACGACCACGCGTCCTTGTACTCCTCTGACCTCCAGTCGCGGCTGCTCCTGCACCTGTCCGATCACAGCATACGGCAGCCCCGCCAACAAACGCCCAAATTCTTCCGCCGCTTTTTGCGGAACTTCCACTAGGAGACGGCTGCACGACTCCGCGAAGAGCAGAGTGTCGTTGCGCACCACCGTCAAATCGTGCGGCACCCGGCTCAAGTCGATGGTTGCTCCTCGCCCGCCGGCAAAAGCCATTTCGGCTATAGCGACCCCCAGGCCACCCTCTGAGCAGTCGTGGCAGGCACGCACCAATCCTGCCGCAATGGCTTTAGCCAGTGCCTCATAGAGCTTCTTGGCCTGAAGCGCATCAACCTTGGGCACACCATTGCCGACATATCCTCGGACGGCAAAGTAGTGGCTCCCTCCCAGTTCCTCTCTGGTCATGCCCACGAGGTAGATGAGATTTCCTGGCTCTTTCAGGTCCATGGACACCGCTTTGCGGCAGTCGGGCATGACACTGATGGCGGAAATGAGCAGGGTCGGCGGGATGGCGATCGTCTCGCCCTGCTCAGTGGTGTACTCGTTGTTCAGGCTATCCTTACCGGAAATGAAGGGGGTGCCAAACGTCTTGGCCACCTCATAACATGCCTGGGCCGCGCGAACCAGTCCACCCAAGCGGTCTGGTTTGTCCGGATTGCCCCAGCAGAAATTGTCCAGGAGCGCTGTGCGTTCCAGGCTGCCGCCAACTGCCACCACGTTGCGCAGTGCCTCGTCGATGGCGGCCGCTGCCATCCAGTAAGGGTCGATGAGCCCGTATTTTGGGTTGATCCCGTTGGCCACCACCAAGGCGCGGTAGGAGTCGAGGCGCGGTCGCACGATGCTCGCGTCGCCTGGCCCGTCGTTGTTCAGGCCCACCAATGGCTTGAGGGCGCTCCCCCCCTGTACCTCGTGGTCGTACTGCCGCACCACCCACTCTTTGCTACAGACATTCCAGGCGCCGAGAATCTGATGCAGGTACGGCGTCAGGTCCTCCGGGTCGGAGAAGTTTGGCTCCTCCCATGTTGGTGGCTCCCAGCTGGCGTCGCGCACCGGCCGTGGCAGTCCCTCATGCAAGAATTCCAGGTCCAACTTCCCGACCTCATGCCCCTGGTACCTGACCACGAGCTGGCGATCGTTCGTGAGGCGGCCAATGACCGTGGCATCCACATCCTCGCTGGCAAAGAGGGCCAGGGCTTCCGCCAGCTTCTCCGGCGGGACGAAAATGACCATCCGCTCCTGGGCCTCAGAAATCCAGATCTCGGTGTAAGTGAGGCCCTGGTACTTGAGGGGCACGTGCTCCAGGTCTACCACCGCGCCCGTCTCGCGCGCCAGCTCCCCCACGGCAGACGACAGCCCTCCAGCCCCGCAGTCAGTGATGGCCCGGTACAAGCCGCGATCCCGCGCTTGCAGCAGAGTGTCGACGAGCTTCTTTTCGGTGATGGCATTGCCAATTTGCACCGCGCCGCCCCATTCCACCTCCGACTCCACGGTTAACTCGCCGGATGAACAGGTAGCGCCGTGGATGCCGTCGCGTCCGGTGCGCCCCCCGACTACCACGATATAGTCCCCTGGCACACTCTTCTTGCGGTGCATCCCCTTGGGCAGCACGCCGATAGTGCCGCAGTAGACCAGCGGATTGCCGATATACCGCTCGTCAAACAGAACGGCTCCGTTAATGGTAGGGATGCCCATGCGGTTGCCATAATCCCGCACGCCTGCCACCACGCCCTTCATGATACGCTTGGGATGCAGCACCCCTCGAGGCAGGCGTTCCAGGGGAAGGTCCGGTGGGCCGAAGCAGAACACGTCGGTGTTGGCAATGGGTTTGGCACCAAGACCGGTGCCCAATGGATCGCGAATTACCCCGCCGATCCCTGTGTTGGCCCCGCCATATGGTTCCACGGCTGAGGGGTGATTGTGAGTCTCCACCTTGAAGCAGACGTCGTACTCGTCATCGAACTCGATGACCCCCGAGTTGTCCACAAAGACCGAAACGCACCAGGGCAATGCGAGCTCCCGCGTGGCCCGCATGACCGTTTCCTTGAGCAAATTGTCGATGACCCGCCCCTGGTAGTTGATGCGGCCTCGCAGGGTCTTATGGCTGCAATGTTCCGACCAGGTCTGGGCCAGTGTCTCCAGCTCCAGGTCAGTAGGGTTCCTTCCCAGTGTGCGGTAGTAGGCTTGAATGGCGCGCATCTCCTCGAGGTTGAGAAAGAGGCTGCGCTCCTTACTGATTTTCCGCAGGCGCGCGTCGTCAGCAGAAAGTAGGTCGATTTCGACGAGGCGGAATCGGTATTGGATGGGGTCATGGAAGACTTGTTCCCCTGGGAGAAGCACGTGTTCAACCACTTTATTAGCCAGGAGCTTCTCCACGATGAAATGCTTTTGCGCCTCCGCAAGCGGTCCACGCAGGCGAAAAACGCGTGCTGTCTTGACGGCCAGGACCGAGGTTATCCCCATGTCGCGGATGGCCTTCATGGTGCTCTCTTCCACCGGATCCATCACGCCAGGGTTGTAGGTGATTTCCACGTCCCAGTCCTCGGCCGAGGCGGGCGGCAGCACCTTTCCATCGATGGCATATACCTGGGTCACCCCATCCGCCAACAGTTCCTGCGCAATGCGTTCTTTCTCCGATGCGGAGAGCTCACCTTTGAGATAGAACACCTGGAGCGCGCGTTGGCATGCCACAGCGGTCATCCCCAGGTCGCGCAGCCCGGAAGTAATCGCCGCAGCTCCGGTGTCCAGGAAGTCAGCCTTGAGCCCAATTTCGATCCGTGTGATCACGCCGTTTCCTTGTGCAATGTGCGGCCGCTGGCCTATCCTTGTTCGTCGAGCAATATGCGCATCAGTTGTTCTCTGTCCACAGGCACTACGCCCACTTCTTCGCACACCAGCCCGGCGGCATAGTTGGCGATGGTGGCTGCCTCTGCGGCCGAAGCCCCTGCTGCATAAGCAGCGGTGAAGACACTGATCACGGTGTCCCCCGCTCCGGACACATCGTGTACCTTGCGCGCCCTGGTGGGCACGTGAGCTACTCTCCCGCTTCGCTCGAAGAGGTACATGCCATCGGCGCCAAGCGTGAGCAAAACGTTTTCGCACCCAAGCCGCTCCAGAAGCGCTGTCCCGGCGCGATGTACCTCTCCTTCCCCCGAAAGGCGCGTGCCCAAAACCTCTTCGGTCTCCCGCCGATTCGGTTTCACTGTGCACACGCCCTGGTACTCGAAAAAGTGGTCGAATTTTGGGTCAACCATGACCGGCACCTGGTGGGCACGTGCCAAGGCCAGCGTGCCGGCAATAAGCGGGGAGGTGATGAGTCCCTTGTTGTAATCTTCGATGATAATCCCGTCCGCATGCGGAAGTGTGTCGGCCAAGAAAGCCAGGAGCCGGTCACAAACCTCCTTAGCGATGGGGGCCCGGGTCTCACGGTCGATGCGCACCACGTGCTGGTTATGGGCGATGACGCGCGTCTTGACCGTTGTGCCGCGCCCAGACACGCTCAGCACACCGTCGGTGGCGAAACCGAGTTCTTCCATCAATTGCCGCAGGGCGCTGGCGTGTTGGTCTTCCCCGACCACGCCCACCGGAATCGGAGTTGCACCCAGTGAGGCCAGATTGTGAGCGACGTTGGCCGCTCCCCCGAGGCGGGCCGACTCCTCCTCCACAACCACGACCGGCACTGGCGCCTCCGGCGAGATGCGTTCCACCGAGCCCCAGATGTACCGATCGAGCATTACATCACCCAATACCACGATGCGGAGGCCCGCAAAAGAGTCAAAAAGCTGGCGCACGCGCGCAGGAGCAAGACTGATCATCCGGATTCCTCATCTGTCTCATAGCCAATAGTCGTGGCAAAGATAGTGAAATTCCCGCTAAATGTCAACCCAAACTGCGGGGCTCCAAACAAAAAGGCACTGCATCTGGCGATGCAGTGCCTGAATGGCTGGCCTCGTAGACTAAATGAGGTGTTGTTGTCGCTCCTTGGCCTTTACGCGTAGCTCTTCCAGGCCACGTTGCAGATCCTCCAACGCTTTCTCTGACCAGAGGCGCACGCGCTCCCGCCAGGTGCCCAAGTCGTCCGGGTCGAACTCGAAGCGCAGGGCCGGCCCCTCGGGGAAGTGGAAGAACAACTCCCGCCTGGGCTCACCTTCCCACCACCAGAGGCCCGGGCCGCCTCGCTCGAAGACCCGCACGCGCGCCTTCCTCCCGAGCTTGACGGTAGTTTGGCTACGCACCCCCTTACGCACGTACGCCACTACCACCGAGTCGCCTGGTTCTTTGTCAGAGAGCACCTCCGCAATGTCTTCAACGTCGCTCACCTGCTCCTCATCGAGGTGGGTGATGACGTCTCCGGGGCGCAGGCCTGCTTTGTCCGCCGGGCTTCTCTCTTTAACTTCCGTGACGAGGACCCCTTCGTCTTCCTTGACGCCGAAATACTCGGCCAGCGAAGCGTTCAGCTCCTGGAGTTGTACGCCAAGCCAGGCCTCCTCTCCCCAGACCCGCCCTTCCAGCCTCGGAAAAGGCCGTATCACCACCCGTTCGGTGACGCGCGGGGCTCGCGCGAGCACTACCTCAGCTTCATGTCGTCTGCCCTCGCGTACGTACTCCACCTTGATCTTGTCCCCGGGCTTCTTGGCTTTCACCGCGGCAACCAGCTCATCCGGGCCTTTCACCTCCTTCCCATCCACCTTGAGGATAACGTCGTCCTCTTCAAGACCGGCCTTTTCCGCTGGGCTATCTGGCGCCACGCGCTCGATCACCACCCCCCGTCGCTCCTTGATGCCAAGCTCCTCACGCTGCTCTTGATCCAGCTTGCGCACATAGACCCCCATCCACGCACGCCTGGATTCCTTGGTCTTGGTGACTAGGGCCGTTGTAGCGGCGCCTGCCTGCGCACACAATAGTCCAACCAGCGCAAGGCTTAACCACACACGCCTGCTCACGGTTATTCCCTCCCGTCGCTTGTCCCTTCTTCACGCCCTTTTCTGGTACAGGGCCTCCACGAGGCAGTCGCCTCTGTTCTGTGTCATCGGTGCGCGCAACCACCTTTTGGACTTTGCCATAGGAGAAAAAGTTTCCCCCCATCTCTTCTCCGCATTTGCCTCTCTCTATCGATTTGTCTCGCAGCTAAGGGGGCGCTCAATTCGTCCGGCAAGTCGCGGATAAACAGTCCGGCCTCGACTTTCTGCGTGACTCGTTTCTCCTGGGCTGATTCTCCTCAGTCCGTGCTTGGCAGTGTAGGAAGCTGGCATATGGAGGGAAGCGAACCTTCCCGTCCGGGGGGCAACAACAGTTCGGCCCGCTGCACCTCCTCGTGGCGTGGATGGTGCGTATGATAAGGCAAAGTGAGCCATGGAAAGACCTGCACTGTTCACGGAAACTTTACGACTCGGCACCAGTGACTTCCGCGCGAAAAGAGCTTGACTTTCAGCGACAGAGGGCGTAAATTTTGAGGGTCGAACACGGAGCTGATAGACCAGGGTCTGGAGCGAACAAGTGCGGGTCAGCTTTGAGAGAAACTTCGTGAGAAAACCCCGCTGGGGTGTCGTATACGGCGGCTTAGCTCTTGCGGGTCTAGCTGCAAGTCGCCTGCTTGTGCCGCTCCTTCGGCTTGCACCACCGTGTGCCTTTCACGCGCTCACCGGCCTGCCCTGTCCCAGCTGCGGTGCCACCCGCTCCGCCGTATTCCTGGCGCAGGGACAGCTGGTACGATCCTTCTTGATAAACCCGCTCTTCTTCTTTCTCTACGTCGGACTTTTGCTGTGGGGGGCGTTGGACCTCTATCTGACCGTGAGAAAGGAAAAGCTCGTGCTGAAGCTCACTTCGACGGAGAAGTGGCTCCTTCGTCTCGGTGTGCTGATGGCAGTAGCGGCCAACTGGCTCTACTTGATCGCCAGTGGCGTTGTTGACCACTGTCAGCTGTAGAAACGTGGATTGCAACTTTGCCGGCGAAGCTCCGTACCACCACACGGCACCTGGCGCCAGGCCATAGTGGCCAGGAAGTGCACGTGGGCGCTCAGGAATTGACAGGAGGACACCATGCGTCGCAAGTGCCCCAATTGCGGTAGAATGCCGGACATCCCCGAAACTGGGGGCTACTGCGTCCATTGTGGCGGTTATATCCCGCCGCGCGAGGCCCCGGCGCAGCCTGCCCGCCAACCGGAGGCACGGACATCAACGGGCGGGTGCCCATGGGAAGAGATGCCGCGCGTCGGGTTTTGGAAGGGCCTCTGGGATACCATCGTCGGCGTCTTGTTCAGCCCCAGCGACTTTTTTACGCGCATGCCTGTGGTGGGGGGAATCGGCAAACCGCTCCTGTTCGGGCTGTTAGTAGGGAGCGTCAGCAGCGTGGCGGAGACCCTCGTGGGCCTTTCAGGCTGGATGTGGCCCATGTGGCTGCGGCACTACCCCGGCATGCCCGAGTTCTCGGAACTTTTTCCTTTCTGGATCTCCCGGACCGCGCTGCTCCCTTTGGTGGTACTGAGCGCACCCATGGCAGTCTTGGTGGGAATGTTCCTGTGGGCCGGGATCATGCACCTGTGTCTGATGCTGGTAGGAGGGGCCCAGAGGGGCTTCGAGGCCACATTCCGGGTAATTGCGTACAGCGAGGCTGCCTCTCTGTTCCGTGTCCTCCCCTTTTGCGGCGGGATTGTCGCCATACCTTGGATGATCGTCGTGCAGGTCATCGGCTTGAAGCAGGCCCACCAGATTTCTTCCGGTAAGGCAATCGGCGCCATGGTCTTGCCCCTTTTACTGTGCTGTGGCTGCATCGCGAGCCTTGTGCTGGCGCTGGGGGTGGGAGTTTTCTCCGCATTCGGACCAGGCTTTTTCAAATAGTCCTATCTCCGGGACAATACCGAGGCCGGCCCGATAGGCCGGCCTTCTTGCCTTTAGAGGCCGCAAAGACCTTGATTTTGCCGTCGGCTTATCGTATATTGCAAACAGACTTGGATCCAGAAGAGACGACAAATGGGAGTGAAATGAGGTCACTGCTCCGACCGGTGCAAGTGGGTGTCACCATCGAACGTTTTCGCGGCATCGAGCCGTCGGTGCTGTTGGGATTGACGCACCTGTTAGGTCTGGAGCGGGCGGAGATCACCCGGACAGTCTTTGACGAGTTGGAGCGCGTGGTCCCCCGCCTCCGGCACCTGCGCACCGGGTTCCACCTCCCCTTGGTCCACGATGATGGTTGGGACTTTTCTTGCGCCGATTCTCAGAGCGAAATCGACCGGCTAATCGACCTGATCAACACCCATCGCAAAGCCCTGCGCATCACCCACTGCATTGCACACCCGCCAGAGCCAGAGCTAGCAAAGAAGGAGGTCCAGAGTTCG